>NZ_JANLVD010000011.1:0-14045 GCF_031363805.1 Flavobacterium sp.
CAAGGACGCGTCACAGACCACAGAATTGGTTTGGATGTTTTTGATATGGATGGTGTGATGAATGGAAAAATTCAAAAATTTGTTGACGAACTTCAATTGGTTAATAATATGGAAAAATTGAAGGAGAGTGAGATTTTTTAAAAAAAATAAAACGAAAGAAAAAAGATGCTAGACTCAATAAGTTTAGCATTTTTGTTATATATGTTTTAGTCTTAAATGGTTCAAAAACTTTCCTAACTTTGCATCAAACACACAACAATGACTACACAACAACTTATTAATCAAATCAAAATCAAAAAATCCTTCCTTTGTATAGGTTTAGATGTCGATTTGACTAAAATACCACAACATTTACTTCAATCTGAAGATCCTATTTTTGAATTCAACAAAGCCATTATCGATGCTACAAATGATTTGTGTGTTTCCTATAAACCTAATACGGCATTTTACGAAGCTTATGGTATACAAGGCTGGCAGTCGCTTCAAAAAACCATCAATTATATAAACGAAAATTATCCAGAAATTTTCACAATTGCCGATGCAAAACGTGGCGATATTGGCAACACATCCACCATGTATGCCAAAGCATTTTTGGAAGATTTAAATTTTGATTCAGTAACTGTTGCGCCATATATGGGAAAAGATTCTGTAGAACCCTTTTTAGCTTTTGAAAATAAACATACCATTATGTTGGCCTTAACGTCAAATGAAGGCGCTTTCGATTTTCAAACTTTACAAACAAATGGAAATCAATTGTACAAACAAGTTTTAGAAACTTCCAAAACTTGGAAAAATGCTCATAACTTAATGTATGTTGTGGGCGCAACCAAAGCCGAATATTTCTCTGAAATTAGAAAAATTGTACCCGATAGTTTTTTATTAGTTCCTGGAGTTGGCGCTCAAGGGGGAAATCTTCAAGAAGTTTGTAAATACGGAATGAATTCAAATATTGGGTTACTCATCAATTCTTCTAGAGCAATTATTTATGCTTCCAATGGAATTGATTTTGCCGAAAAAGCCAGAGAAGAAGCGTTGAAAATTCAAAACGAAATGGAACAAATACTTGAAAATTATTTCTTGTAATGAAAAGTTTAAAAGACCAACTCGGAAACACTCACAATTTCCAAACTTCTCCAAAAAGAATCATTTCTCTTGTGCCATCTCAAACAGAATTATTATATGATTTGGGTTTGGAACAAAATATTGTGGGAATTACAAAATTTTGTGTGCATCCCTATCATTTAAAATCCACAAAAAAAATAGTTGGCGGAACCAAAAAAGTCAATTATGAAAAAATAAAAGCACTCCAACCAGATATTATTATTTGCAACAAAGAAGAAAATACTTTGGAAATAGTAGAGGAATTAAGAAAGGTTTGTACGGTTTGGATAACTGATATTGTTACAATTCAAGAAAATATTCAAATGATTCATGATTTCGGACAAATTTTCAATAAACGTACCGAAGCTCAAAATTGGATCGATAAAACAAATTTGGCGCACCAAGATTTTCAAAATTTTATTAAAGAAAAACCAATTCAAAAAGTAGCCTATTTTATTTGGAAAAATCCATATATGGTGGCGGGTTCAGATACTTTTGTAAACGAATTATTAAAACTAAATCGTTTTGAAAATATATACCAAAATATAGGTCGATATCCAGAAATTCAACTTGAAAATTTAAGAACTGATGGTGATCCAGATTTGATATTTTTATCTTCGGAACCTTATCCATTTAAGGAAGAAGATGCTTTTGAAATTAGAACATTCACCCATCAAGCCAAAACTATTTTTGTCGATGGCGAAATGTTTTCTTGGTACGGAAGCCGATTGGTAAAATCTTTCGAATATTTTAAGTTGTTGAATTCGATAGTTCGATAATTCGACAATTAGATGATTCGACAGTTCGATTATTCGACTTTTAAATATATAAATTCCGTAAAATCAAACCATAGAACTCTCATTATTCGAATAATCGAACAATCAAATAATCGAATAATCGAATAATCGAATAATATATTATCTTTACAGAAAATTACAAGTTGATAAATTATACCATTTACAAAAACGAAAACAGCAATCAGTGGGTGACATTTGTTCACGGTGCTGGCGGAAGTTCGTCAATTTGGTTTAAACAGATTCGTGATTTTCAAAAACACTACAATATATTGTTGCTCGATTTGCGTGGTCACGGAAATTCAAATGAGCAAATCAAACGCGCTTTTCATAAAAAATACACTTTCAAATCTATTGCCAATGATGTTCTGGAGGTTTTGGATTTTCTCAAAATTGAAGCGTCGCATTTTGTTGGAATTTCATTGGGAACAATTGTTATTCGCCAATTGGCAGAAACCCATCCAGAAAGAGTCAAAAGTATGATTTTGGGCGGCGCCATTCTCAAAATGAATTTTCGTTCACAAATTCTCATGCGTTTAGGAAATATCTTTAAATATGTATTGCCTTATTTGGTTTTATACAAATTTTTTGCTTTTGTGATTATGCCTAATAAAAATCATAAACAATCCCGATTGTTATTCATAAACGAAGCTAAAAAATTGTACCAAAAAGAATTCATTCGTTGGTTTAAACTCACAGCTGAAATAAACCCAATTTTAAAATGGTTCCGACAAGTGGAAGTAAATGTTCCCACACTTTATGTCATGGGCGAAGAAGATTATATGTTCCTACCATCGGTCAGAAAAGTAGTGGAAAAACATTATAAAACATCAAAATTATTTGTCATTGAACATTGCGGACATGTTGTAAATGTTGAAAAGCCAGTCATTTTCAACAACCAAGTCATTTCATTTATTAATGCTACTTCATAAAAAAAGTCAGCAAATGAATACCGACTTTTCTATAACTAACCAAACAAAACTTAACTAATGTTATACAAATTTGATGAAAATTACAATCAATCAAGTTAAGCTAATGTTATTATCTATTTGATTATTAAATTTTTAACTTTTTATTTTTTATCCTGAATCGCAAAAACCTGTTTCAATAAATTTGAAGTTCTTGCAGCCAAATTGTTTCGAATATCTTTTTCCTCGACAGCAATCATTTTAAAAACGCCTTCCATTGCCTTGGTAGTTGTATAATCCGTCAAATCAGGATTCACTTTATTAACCAGCGGAATAGAATTATATTTGGTAATAATATTGGACCAAATTTTATCGGCACCCACTTTTGCATACGAATTTTTAATTACAGGATTAAATTTTCCGTACAAAGCAGTCGATGTAGAACTTTGCAAATAGCTAGTTGCCGCACTTTCATTTCCCATCAAAATATTTTTCGCATCAGTAAAACTCATATTTCTTACAGCATCCACAAATATTGGAGTCGCCTCTTTTACAGCATCTTCCGCGGTTCTATTTATCGCTCTCAAACCATCATCGGCCAGTTTGCTCATCCCAATTTTTCGCAAAGTCGCATCCACTTTTCTCAATTCTTCTGGCAACAAAATTTTAACCGCTTCATTTCTAAAAAACCCATCCGTAGCAGTCAATTTGGTTACCTGTTTAGAAATTCCGTTATTCAAAGCTTCTTTCAAACCTCCCGAAATATCCAATCCCATTTGTTGCGTTTGTGGCAATTGGTTCATGACCTGTTGCATTTCGGCACAACCAAAAAAAGGAAACAAAGCCAATAATAATATAGATTTTTTCATAAGTAAATATTTTTTTAAAGATAATAACAAAAATAAAGCCATTTTTCTTTAGAAGCAGAAACATTAAAATTTCTTTTCAACATTTCTCCCGCCATTCACTATATCTTTTGTTCGCCGAAAAGGCTTCACAAAAGGATATCGTTGCTGTCGGGGCTAAAAAGAAACTTCATTTTTTCATTTCAATATTTTTTCTCTTAAATTTAATACATCGTAAATATAGAGTTTACATCAAACACGTTAGAGTAAAATATAAAAAGACACAAATTTCACAAATTAACACCATTTAAATTAATAGCATTAGAAATTTGTAACCCGAGCGATATTGAACTGGTGAAGCAAATTCATCCCAATTATTTAGCCTAAATTTGTGGGAATTTGTGAAATTTGTGTAAACTTTTGATTTAGTTGAATACTTACAATACATTTGTGATCAAGAAAAAATCGTAAATTTGCAACTCAAAAATTATCAAATCCTCAAAATGGAACCACAAATATCCTACATTCCTAAAAATAAAGTAAGAATCGTAACCGCAGCAGCCCTTTTCGATGGTCACGATGCCGCCATAAATATCATCAGACGAATTATTCAAGCCACAGGTTGCGAAGTCATACATTTGGGACACGATCGTAGCGTAGAAGAAGTGGTAAATACAGCCATTCAAGAAGATGCTAATGCCATTGCCGTAAGTTCCTACCAAGGTGGTCACAATGAGTATTTCAAATACATGTATGATTTGCTAAAGGAACGAAACGCGACACACATCAAAATTTTTGGTGGTGGCGGTGGCGTTATTCTACCCACAGAAATCAAAGATTTAATGGATTATGGAATAGCGCGTTTGTATTCACCAGACGATGGGCGTGCCATGGGTTTACAAGGAATGATAAACGATAAAGTATCCAAATCAGACTATGTTTTGCCCGATCTTCCTGCAGGTTTGGATGTTCAAAAATCATTAAAAGAAAAAAATATTTCTACCATTGCCAGATTAATTTCTTTGGCAGAAAATCGTCATGAAGAATTCAAAAAGGTATTCAAGTTTGATGAAACAAAAGCAAATAAAACACCAGTTCTCGGAATAACAGGAACTGGAGGTTCTGGAAAATCATCATTGGTAGACGAATTGGTTCGTCGATTTTTAATCGATTTTCCAGAAAAAACCATTGGTTTAATCTCTGTCGATCCTTCAAAACGCAAAACAGGGGGCGCATTGTTGGGAGATAGAATTCGTATGAATGCGATTAATAATCCAAGAGTTTACATGCGTTCGTTGGCCACACGCCAGTCGAATTTGGCGTTGTCAAAATATGTAGCAGAAGCCATTCAAGTTTTAAAAGCGGCCGAATATGATTTGATCATTTTGGAAACTTCAGGAATTGGACAATCAGATACCGAAATTATGGACCATTCCGATGTTTCGTTGTATGTCATGACGCCAGAATTTGGTGCAGCCACACAACTCGAAAAAATCGATATGTTGGATTTTGCAGATCTAGTAGCTTTGAATAAATTTGACAAACGTGGTGCGCTTGATGCCATTCGCGATGTCAAAAAACAATACCAGCGCAACCACAACCTTTGGGACGAAAATCCAGATTCTATGCCGGTTTTTGGAACCATTGCTTCGCAATTTAACGATCCAGGAATGAATACGCTTTACAAAGCCATTATGGATAAAATTGTCGAAAAAACAGATTCAAATCTTAAATCGACTTTCCAAATTACTCGTGAAATGAGCGAGAAAATTTATGTAATTCCGCCACATAGAACACGGTATCTATCGGAAATTGCAGAAAACAATCGGAAATATGATGAAGCAGCACTTTCTCAAGTTGAAGTAGCTCAAAAATTATATGGAATTTATAAAACCATCGAATCTGTTACCAATGTCAAATTGACTTTAACAAAGTTTGGTATTAATAACGATGCTGTCATCCCGAGCGTGTCATCCCGAGCGCAGTCGAGGGACGATGAACAATTATTTTTAGATTTATTATTAAAAGAATTCGACCGTGTCAAAATGAATCTCGATCCATACAATTGGGAAATTATTCTCACTTGGGACGAAAAAGTAAACAAGTACAAAAACCCAATATACTCTTTCAAAGTTCGCGAAAAAGAAATCAAAATTGCAACTCACACCGAAAGTTTATCGCATTCACAAATCCCAAAAATAGCATTACCAAAATACCAGGCTTGGGGCGATATTTTACGTTGGAATTTACAGGAAAATGTGCCGGGCGAGTTTCCATTTACCTCAGGTTTGTATCCTTTTAAACGCGAAGGTGAAGATCCATCAAGAATGTTTGCTGGCGAAGGTGGACCAGAACGAACCAACAAACGTTTTCATTATGTAAGTGCAGGATTGCCAGCCAAACGATTATCGACAGCATTTGATAGTCCAACCTTATACGGAAACGATCCACATGTGCGACCAGATATTTATGGAAAAATTGGAAATGCAGGCGTTTCTATTTGTTGTCTGGACGATGCCAAAAAACTGTATTCGGGTTTCGATTTGGTACATGCCATGACCTCTGTTTCTATGACAATTAATGGTCCAGCGCCTATATTGTTAGGGTTTTTCATGAATGCCGCTATCGACCAACAATGTGAAATTTATATCAAAGAAAATAGTCTTGAAGTCGAAGTTCAAGAAAAAATAAATGAAATCTACAAGAAAAAAGGAAATAACCGTCCAAGCTACCAAGGTGAAATTCCAGCAGGGAATAATGGTTTAGGATTATTCTTGTTGGGTGTAACCGGAGATCAGGTTTTGCCTTTGGAAATTTATAACGAAATAAAAATCAGAACTTTGTCGCAAGTTCGAGGTACGGTTCAAGCCGATATTTTAAAGGAAGACCAAGCACAAAATACCTGTATTTTCTCTACAGAATTCGCTTTGCGATTAATGGGCGATGTACAGGAATATTTCATAACTAAAAACGTAAGAAACTTTTATTCGGTTTCTATTTCAGGGTATCATATTGCCGAAGCAGGCGCAAATCCAATTACACAGTTGGCTTTCACACTTTCAAATGGTTTTACGTATGTAGAATATTATTTGAGTCGTGGTATGAACATCAACGATTTTGGGCCTAATTTATCCTTCTTTTTCTCTAACGGAATCGATCCGGAATATGCAGTAATTGGTCGTGTGGCTCGAAAAATTTGGGCAAAAGCCATGAAAAATAAATACGGAGCCAATGAAAGAGCCCAAATGTTGAAATACCATATTCAAACATCTGGTCGTTCATTGCACGCACAAGAAATAGACTTTAATGATATTCGTACCACTTTGCAAGCTTTGTATGCCATTTATGACAATTGCAACTCATTGCATACCAATGCCTACGATGAAGCCATTACGACACCAACCGAAGAATCTGTGAGAAGAGCTATGGCCATCCAATTGATTATTAATAAAGAATTAGGATTGGCCAAAAACGAAAATCCAATCCAAGGTTCGTTCATTATAGAAGAATTGACAGATTTGGTTGAAGATGCCGTTTTGCTAGAGTTTGATAGAATCACAGAACGTGGTGGCGTTCTCGGTGCTATGGAAACCATGTACCAACGTTCAAAAATTCAAGAAGAAAGTTTGTATTATGAAACTTTAAAACACTCAGGCGAATTCCCAATTATTGGAGTAAATACTTTCCTGAGTTCAAAAGGTTCACCCACCGTAATTCCAGCCGAAGTCATTCGTGCCACCGAAATAGAAAAACAATATCAAATAGACATGTTAACCAATTTGCATTCATCAAGTGCAGAGCAGGTAGCTCGACATATTGCCATTTTACAAGATGCCGCCATTAAAAATGAAAACCTATTTGAACATTTAATGGAAGCTACTAAAATTTGTTCTTTAGGACAAATTACGAGTGCTTTGTTTGAAGTAGGTGGTCAGTATAGGAGGAATATGTAGAATTTAATTTAAAATCAACCAACTAAATAAATAAAATCATGAGCGAATACACATTAGCCAAATTAATCGAGGAAGTATCAGAAAATCCAAATGAAAATGATTTCTTCGAACTAGAAAAACCACAACTATTAGAAGTAAATTTAAACAATCAAAAAATTTACACCAAAGCAGGCGCTATGGTAGCCTACACAGGCAATATAAATTACAAACGTGAAGGAATGCTAGATCAAGGTCTAGGGAACTTACTTAAAAAAGCAATTACTGGGGAAGGCGCAAAACTAATGATTGCCGACGGTACAGGCAAATTGTATCTAGCTGATGAAGGCAAAAAGGTAAAAGTTATCAAACTGAACAATGAAGCTGTTTTTGTAAACGGAAACGATGTTTTAGCTTTCGAACAAAGCATTAAAAACGATATTAAAATGCTTAAAAGTGTTGCGGGAATGATGAGCGGCGGACTTTTTCAAGTAAAACTTTCTGGAACAGGTTACATTGCCATCACCACTCATGGCGATCCATTGTTACTAAAAGTGACTTCAGGTCAAAATGTATATACCGATCCAAATGCTACGGTGGCGTGGTCAGAGAATTTATCTCCAAATATTAAAACCAACTTATCTTTTGGAAACCTACTTGGACGAGGCAGTGGCGAATCTTTTCAACTTGAATTTAAAGGGGAAGGCTGGGTTTTGGTGCAACCTTATGAAGAAATAAAATACCAACAAAAATAATTGTAACCAATTTAATAATCATCAAATTAAATTTACAATCTAAAAAAAACAGACACAAATTTCACTAATTTACACGAATGATGATGTAAATTATTTTAGTGAAATTAAATTAATTCTTCATCTGGAATTTGTGTAAATTAGTGAAATTTGTGTAAAATTCTTCAATCTAAACAATCTTATCCAGTTTTAAATATCCAATATGCAATTGGTCATTTGGTAATGAAACTTCAGACTTAGAAATTCTCAATGAGAAGTTATTTTTATAACGCTCATTGAGAATTTCTTTTACATTATACAAATCATCAACATCAATGCCGTATTTATCATCAATGTGGGTAATAGCTCCTTGAAAACCGCAGTGTTTGTAAAAAGAAGTTTCTTTAGATTTTTTTGTGGCTTCACCAAGTGTATCAGCTACAGCTAGCATTTTATAATGGTATTCATCAAATTCATTTTCTTTGTAACCACCAAGATTGATAAAAAAAAGTTGTAAATCTTGATTAGAATTTTCAGATTTGGCAATGACCTCAATTTTATAATCATCAACCACAGTTACTTCTCGCCACACATCAACATGCATGATGCCTTTTGCTTCTGGCCAAAAAGCCTTCATTTCTGAAATTAAATCTTTCAATGAATTTGCTATTCCAAAAAACACATCATGTTGCTCTGTAAATCGTCCTTTAGGTCGGCAACCTAACATAATCATGTATAACTTCATTATTCGTCGTCTCTAGAAATACTATTATAAGATTTGTTTTTGTTTTTTTGTAAGGATACAATAACACCAACAACAAGTGATAAAGCAATAAATGCCAACGATGCCCATTCTGGAATTTCAAAGTAATCATGCAAAAGCATTTTTACGCCAACAAAGCTTAAAATGGCTATTAAACTGTATTCCAAATAACTGAATTTTTCCAAC
Source organism: Flavobacterium sp. (assembly GCF_031363805.1). GTDB lineage: Bacteria > Bacteroidota > Bacteroidia > Flavobacteriales > Flavobacteriaceae > Flavobacterium. The sequence goes on from NZ_JANLVD010000011.1 coordinate 9,258, forward strand.
ATATTAGCCAAGAAAAAATACATGGATCGCAAGCCAAGAATGGCAAAAATATTGGAACTAAATACTATAAATGGATCTGATGTGATGGCTAAAATAGCAGGAACACTATCAACAGCAAACAAAACATCCATGACTTCTATAACAATTAAAGCTACAAAAAGAGGTGTTGCAGATTTGCCTTTTTCGGTTTTTATAAAAAATTTCTCTTTATCAGTTTCAGATGTAATGGGTATTATTTTACCTAATGTTTTGTACACAAAAGAATCTTTGGGTTCAAAATCTTCATCATCTTTTCCAAACAACATTTTCATGGCTGTAAATATCAAGAAAACACCGAAAACATAAGTAGTCCAAGCAAATTTATTGATAATAATTACACCAAAAGATATCATTAATCCTCTAAAAACAATGGCGCCCAAAATTCCCCAAAACAAAACCCTGTGCTGGTATTTTTGAGGTATTTTGAAAGAGGCAAATATAATAGCAATCACAAAAATATTATCCACACTCAAGGATAGTTCTATTAAATAACCTGTTATAAATTTTAAAGCAGCGCCATATTGCGTTAAATGACTGGCATTCGCAATATAATCTGTACCGTAGAGCCAATAAATTACACCCGAAAATAACACGGAAAATGTAACCCAAATGGCTGTCCACTTACTGGCTTCTTTTGTAGTTATAATATGTGGATTTTTATTAAAAACACCCAAGTCGAGTGCAAGAATCAAAATGATTAAAACGAAAAACAATATCCAAACAATCATATTTTTTAAATTAAAAATTACGAATTAAAAATTAAAATTCTCGAATTGAGGATATTCGTTGGTTTTCAATAAAATTCTTATGCAAATATAATGCTTTTGATTTTCCTATAAAATTGAATTATAAATTTTTAGTTTTTAATTCATATTTTTAATTTAAATATTATACCCTCAAAAAAATAGGGGTAAATATTTTATTTTGATAAAAATTTATATATTTGCATAAAATAATAGGGGTTTAATCTAAAAAATAAATTTTTATGTCAACATTTCGTTTTCAAGCATTAAAAGAAGCATCAAATAGAAATCCAGTTAAATTTGAGGAAGCCGATAAAAAATCAATTATTTTTGGTTCAAATGTGTTCAATGACAAAGCAATGAAGCAGTTTCTTACTTCGGATGCGCACAAGGGAGTCAAAGATGCTGTACAACATGGTACAAAAATTGACAGAAAATTGGCTGATTATATTGCAATGGGAATGAAAGAATGGGCACTATCCAAAGGTGTGACTCATTACACACATTGGTTTCAACCATTAACCGGAACCACCGCCGAAAAACATGATGCTTTTTTTGAAACTTCTTATGATGGTAGCGATCCTGTCGAAAAATTTGGTGGAGCACAATTGGTGCAACAAGAGCCAGATGCATCAAGTTTTCCAAATGGAGGAATTCGAAATACTTTTGAAGCCAGAGGTTACACAGCTTGGGATCCGACTTCACCAGCTTTTATTTTTGGAACTACATTGTGCATTCCTACCGTCTTTATATCATATACAGGTGAAGCTTTGGATTATAAAACACCATTATTACGCGCATTAAACGCTGTTGATGAAGCAGCAACCGATGTGTGTAAATATTTTGATAAAAATGTCAAAAAAGTAACTGCAACTTTAGGTTGGGAACAAGAATATTTTTTGATTGATATTGCTTTGGCCAATTCTCGTCCAGATATTATTATGACGGGTAGAACTTTGCTTGGACATACTTCTGCCAAAGGACAACAACTAGATGATCATTATTTTGGATCGATTCCAACACGTGCTTTAAACTATATGAGAGAGTTGGAGCAAGAGTGTATGTATTTGGGAATTCCTGTAAAAACCAGACACAATGAAGTAGCTCCAAATCAATTTGAATTGGCGCCTATTTTCGAAGAGACGAATTTGGCAGTTGATCATAATTCATTATTAATGGATGTGATGCAAAAAGTAGCGGAACGTCATGATTTTAAAGTATTATTTCATGAAAAACCTTTCAAAGGTGTGAATGGTTCTGGAAAACACAACAACTGGTCAATGGCTACCGATACTGGAATTAACTTGTTAAGTCCTGGAAAAACGCCTATGAGCAATTTGCAATTTTTATCCTTCTTCATTAATACTATAAAAGCAGTAAATGATTACGAACAATTACTAAGAGCTGCCATTGCTACAGCAACAAACGATCATAGATTGGGTGCAAATGAAGCGCCACCAGCCATAATTTCTGTTTTCATTGGACAACAATTAACCAAAGTATTGGCTGAATTGGAAGGTGTTTCTGCCGGAAAATTGTCTCCTGAAGAAAAAACAGATTTAAAACTAAATGTGGTTGGAAAAATTCCAGATGTTTTACTAGATAATACAGACCGAAACAGAACTTCTCCATTTGCTTTTACAGGAAATAAATTTGAATTTAGAGCTGTTGGTTCCTCAGCAAATTGTGCCAATGCCATGACAACTTTGAATACCATCGTTGCAAAACAGTTGAAAGATTTCAAAAAAGAAGTAGACACTTTGATTGACACCAAAGACATGAAAAAGGATGATGCTATTTTTAATGTGTTGAGAGAATACATTAAAAATTCTAAAAAAATTCTTTTTGAAGGCGATGGTTATAGTGATGCATGGGAAAAAGAAGCTAAAAAACGCGGTTTGAGTAATTTTAAAACTACTCCATTGGCTTTGAAAGCGAAAGTTTCTCAACAAGCATTGGATTTGTTTAAAGAAATGCATGTCATGAATCATATTGAAGTGGAAGCAAGATATGAAATAGAATTGGAAGAATATACCAAAAAAATTCAAATTGAAGGTCGAGTTTTAGGTGATATTGCAAGAAATCATGTGATTCCAACAGCTATCAAATACCAAAATACATTAATTGAAAATGTCAAAGGATTAAAAGATATTTTTGGGGACGATTTCAAAAAAATTGGGAAAGAACAAATTGTATTGATCAAAGAAATTTCTGAACACATTGAAGGCATCAATACAAAGGTGGAAGAAATGACCGAAGCCCGCAAAAAAGCAAACGTACTTACCGATGCTCAAAAAATGGCAGAAATGTATTGCGACACTGTAAAACCTCACTTTGAAGAAATTCGCGAACACTGCGATAAATTAGAATTATTGGTCGACAATGAAACTTGGACCTTGACAAAATATAGAGAATTATTATTTACAAAGTAATCATATTATAGCTTTCCTAAAAACCCATCAAATTCCGATGGGTTTTTTTATAAACCCGCAATTCAATTATTAATTAGCCACATAACTATGTAATCTAAAATAGAGCAAAGCGACTTTTTGTATTTTGAATTCTATGTTAATCTATGTAGTTAAAATAAATTAAACTAACTTACGTGTTTAATATACATTACAATGAAATTCAAAATATATCTTTCCATTTTTATTTTTAGTTGCAATCTTACTTGGTCACAAGAACAATTTTCGGTTTATTTTGAAAGTAATAAATTTGAGTTAACAACTATCGAAAATAAGTCACTTCAAGACTGGATTTTACAAAACTCATCAAGTAAAATAATTGGAGTTTATGGTTTTTGCGATGAAGATGGTTCCGCAAAATTCAACGATACTTTGGCTTCAAAACGAATAGATTTTGTATTTCAAAAAATTAAAAATAAACTAAAAATAAGAGAAGATTTTAAAACCCGAAGTTCTGGCGAATTGCACCAACAATCTCCCATAAAGGCAAAAAACAGAAAAGTAACCTTGTTTTTTCTGAAAGAAAAAGACATTTCTCGTGAAGCTGAAATATTAGGGCTAAAACCAAAAGAAATTGCAACTGTAAAACCAACAATTTCATTTCCCGATAAAATTATAGTACAAAATCCAAACGGAACAAAATCTGAATATGCACTCAGCGTAAAATTCATGCAATCACTAAACGAAGCAAAAGTTGGTGAAAAAATGCAACTTGACAACCTCAATTTTGTACTCAATACTTACGCCGTTGTGAACGAATCTCGTGGTAAATTATACGAATTGCTGTTGGTCATGCAAAACAATCCGAACATTAAAATTAATATTAATGGGCATTTGTGCTGTATCGCAGTCGATAAAAAAGATTTATCAACCCAAAGGGCCAAAGCAGTTTATAAATTTTTGGAAATTAACAACATTGATAAATCCAGAATGAGTTACAAAGGTTTTGGAAGCACAATTCCGTTATTTACATTGCCAGAAAAAACCGAAACGGAACGCGCAGCCAACAGAAGAGTTGAAATTGAAATAGTGGAAAACTAGTTAAAAAAACTTCCAACTTCAAACTCCCAACTCCCATCTTTTTTTATCTTTGCCAAACACACAACAAACAAAATGAGTTCAGATATTTCAAAACGATATGCACTTCGAGGCGTTTCTGCATCAAAAGAAGATGTTCACAATGCCATCAAAAATATTGACAAAGGATTATTTCCAAAAGCTTTCTGCAAAATTGTACCCGATTATTTAACAAACGATCCAGATTATTGTTTGATCATGCACGCCGATGGTGCAGGCACAAAATCGTCACTGGCATACATATATTGGAAAGAAACGGGCGATTTATCAGTCTGGAAAGGCATCGCTCAAGATGCTTTAATTATGAATATCGACGATTTAATTTGCGTTGGCGCTACCAATAATATTATGCTTTCCTCGACTATTGGGCGAAATAAAAACCTAATTCCAGGAGAAGTTATCAAACAAATAATCGAAGGTACCGAAGAAATTATCGAAGAATTAAAAACTCACGGTGTAAA
>NZ_JANLVD010000025.1:0-19049 GCF_031363805.1 Flavobacterium sp.
GAATCAAATTTTATTACACGGCATTACACTCGAACAGTTAGCCGAAGCACTAATTCCACTTTTACAATTTCCATCGAAACCCAACCTAGAACCCGAAAACGACCTCTTAACAAGAGAGGAAGTTTGCAAACTATTGTCCATCAATAAAACAACGTTGTGGAAACATACCAAATCGGGCAAACTAAAAAGTTTGGGTTTGGGGAATCGGGTTTATTACAAAAGGAATCAGGTTTTAGAAGCGGTGCAACCTTTGAATGCAGACTAAAATCAAAATCATTAATCAAAAATCAATACTTCATCAATTTAAAAAAATCAAAATTATGGAAAACAACACTCCAGCAAGAAAATTGAAAGAATTGCCTAAACTTCCTAAAAAGGGTAAAATATATGAAATGTACGGCAAACAATTCAGCAACAATACAATGAAAATTAATTTAAACGCCCTCATTGAAGATTTTAAAACCCGCTCCCAAATGCACGTGAGTACTCGAGAAGTCCCAAAGCCTGTTTGGATTGAGTGGATTAAAAGTTTTGGTTTTCCTGAAAACTACGAGCCTGATTTTGAACTAGAGAATCAAAAAACTATTTTTGACAAATAAATCCCCTATTTATGAAGTTTAAACATATTATTTTGCACTTTTATCTTGGTTTGGTTTTCTTTTGTATTTGGCAATGCTTTTTTGTGGCACAATGGCGCACTATCAGTACGCTTGACATTGTTTGTGTGTTGTTTTTAGAAGCGCAAATGGTATTGGTACTTTTATTCATTTTTGAAATAATATTTACACATTGAAATAAAAAAATATAGCATACCCTTTTAATTAAATTTACAAAAGCTGTCGTAATGACGGCTTTTTTTGTTTCATCAATTTCCTATATGGTTAAACAATATTATTTGTAATAAATAAATTAAGTTCCTCAATAAGTATTATATACTGCAAAACCAGTTCCTCTTTAGGTTGAGGTAAAAACCATTTGTTATATTCTATTAATGTTAACCTTGGTATAATATTACAATACTGGAACTGTAAAATATCAATTATAGTTCCTTGTTCTTTTTACAGTAAACCATCATATAATTGCCCAATGTGTTAAGAGTGGAATTAAATTCAAATGTTGGAACTGTAAAATATCAAAATTAGTTCCCTGTTGGTTTTATAGTAAATCAACAAATAATACCAATAGTTGTAAAATTGGAATGGAATTCCAATATTGGAACTGCTGATTTTGAATTTAGTTCCGATGTGTATTGACAAGAATATAATCACATCATTGATTGATTTTCTAGCAAGGAATGCAAGTCTACATTTGGAACTGTAAAATACCAAAAGTAGTTCCTAATTCAATTTGAAGCAAACCAGCATCTTATTAGCAGTTGTTATAAAAGCGGAATCGGATTTCATATTGGAACTGTAAAATATCGAATTTAGTTCCCTATTGGATTTTTAATAAATAACCATATCATTGATTAAAACTTTACTAAGGAATGCAATTCCAATATTGGAACTGTAAAATACTAAATGTAATTCCTAGTTTTTTTGTTGTAAATCAACATATCATTAGCAGTTATTATAAACGTGGAATGAAATTCCGATATTGGAATATAGAATTATAACTTCTGTTGCTATGGGTTTGAAATTATGTATATCATTTAATTTAAATTCCAATACTGGAACTGCCATACAGGAACAATATTCCATAAAATAAGGCAACCAAATTCCTTAAAATTATAAAAAAGTGTATAATTTTTACTTGCCTAAACTACATTTAAACTCATTTGGTATCAATTAGGGCGATTTAAGAGCAGTTAGGATCAAGTAAGACGAATCCTAAAAACCAGTTCCATTTACTTTGTACCATAGAAAATTTAAAAAAATCATATTATGGAAAACAGATTGAATGCCATTATCGATAACATCAATACCAAAGAGCGTTTTTTGCTATCGGTGTACGATTTAAATCAGGGAGAATATTTATACAAATATTATCCTGCGCCCCAAATTTTAGAAGCCTACCAAACAGGCGAAAACTTTTTTGAAAGCTTAAAGACCAAAGGACATCATTTTTTGTGTATCAAATCGCATTTGAGACGTGGAACTGGAAAAATGAAAGTTGCCGAACCCTTAACCATTAACTTTAATGACACTATGAAAACAGAAAAAGCCCACGATGAAAACACCGCAACCCCATTGGAACTGATTCCATCAACCGCTATTGATGCCGTGCCAATGCAACCAAAACCTACCCATTTTTTAGATAGTTTCGGATTGGGCGCACCACAAGTCATGGAACTGATGGTTAAAAAACAAGATGCCGAGAGACTAACGATTGAAAACTCGGAACTTCGAGCAGACAATCGAAGTCTAAAGGAGAAAAACGAAAATTATCGTGAAGAAATCCTAAAAGCCAAATACGATTATGAGAAAGAAAAAGACAAGAAAAACAGTACCCATGCGCTGATAGGTCAACTGGCAGGAAGCTTGCCTACTATTATGAGTTACATAAGCCCTATGCCAACGGCTGATGGACTTAATGGAGCAAAAAAGGAAGAGTATGACAGTGAAATAAAAAAGAATTTTGCAGAGAGTATCAAAAAATTAGATGACGATACCTTATCCACTTTAATCCATGTAGTGAATGCCTCTGTGATACATAGTGAATTTTGTAAAAATTTATTTGAACTATTAGAAAAATATCCATTGCCAAAATAATATTGATTTGACTTTGAAATAAGGAAATCAAAAGACAGGAACAAAATTCCCTGATGCAATAAAACCAGTTTTGCATACTAAAAAAGTTAAAATTATTAAGCGTTAAAACGTCTAAGTTCAATTAAAAAAAATAAAAAACACCACTATGGAAAACCAACTAAATGCCGTGATTCAAAACATCAACACGCTGAAATATTACTATATAACGGTGTTTGATAGGAATAAAAACAAGTATTTGTACACATCATATCCAGCTACTGCTATTTTAAGAACTTTTGAATCGGGCGAAAAATTCTTTGCACATTTAAAGAGCAAGGGAAGCGTCAATTTGGATATTATAGTATATACAAAGAATTGTAAGAAAAAAATCAAACAGACCATATCGTTATCGGTAAAACTCCATTTGGATTTAAAAGCAAGTAACAATGATAATGTGACCCGTCAAAGGTCAATTGAAACAGTTCCGCTAAAAATTGAAAATGAGGTTCCTATGGCAATGAAGCCATGTCATTAATCAAACAATATGACATCAGACTTATCATTGATTGGCTTCATTGCTGGACTGGAATATGATGTAAAGCAATTAAAAACAGAAAATAGGACACTCAAAGCAGAAAATCATAGAATGGAACAGCAAAACTTTCAAACCCGTGAAGATTTTTATAAGAAAGCGTATGAAGCAGATAAAAAGCATTCCAATGCTACCTTTGCAAAGTCGCTATTGGGTGCTATTGTGGTCAACTTGCCTGATATAATCGATTGTTTTAAACAAGTATCACAAAATCGATTGAATGCGCCTGCAAATCTAAATTATGGTAGTGAAGTGAAAAATAGGTTTTCAAAATTCATCCTGACCATAGATGATAAGGCACTTTTATTTATCATGTCGATTATGACAACCCTTAAAACCAATGAAAGTTTTGAAAGTGAATTGTTCCAACTAACAAAAAAGTACTATGTATATCCGTAAATGTTAGGTTTGGAATTGGTTTTTGCATTGGAATACTAAGCAATAAGGAACTTAATTTTCAATTTATTTAAAAACTAATGCAAAAACAATATCATACTACTTTATATAAAATGATGGTTTATAGGTAGTCTAAATACAAGCCAAGTGAATAAAATAACCAATTCCACGATATTTGTAGAACTGGTTTTTTTATTTGGCAACATACCATTTTTGTATTATTTTTTGATTAAGGTTTTGTAACACTATGGTTGGTTTTGTATCTTTGTGGTTTTATCGCAATATAAAATATTTAAATATTTCTAAACTTTATTTGTCCAATATAAATGGCTGAAACAATTCAAGAAACGGTATATAAAAAACCATCATTGGTAACTAAAGAAGAAATTATAAAAGAACTTCAACGTGTTTACTTTGAGCATTTTGAAAATTCATATATGTCATACGCTAAATTCAGACAATATTCTGCAATATCAGATTATTTTATATATAAACATCTTGATTCTTGGGATAATGCTGTTAGTAAAGCGGGAGTAAATTCGGCAGATTTGACAACTTTTTATGCCAACGAAATCATTTTAGAAATCAAACGGGTTTATTTTGAGCATTTTGAAAACGAACAAATAATCTATAAAAATTTCAAACAACATTCAACACTTCCTTTAAAAAAAATTATTAAATATTTTGGCACTTGGAAAAACGCTTTGAATAAATCTGGAATAAATTACGCCCCTGATTTGACAGCGATTCATACTAATACAATTATAGCAAAAATCAGACAAGTTTATTTTGAGCATTTTGAAAATAGTTATATGACATTTGTGAAATTTAGACCATATTCCTCTTTTTATTTAAAAAAAATATCTAAATATTTTGGTACTTGGGAAAATGCTTTGAAGCAAGCTGGTGTATATTATAACCCTGATTTGACAAACATTTATATCGATGAAATTATAACTGAAATCAAACGGGTTTACTTTGCGCATTATGAAAATAGTAAAATGACTCTAAAACAATTTCTTCAACATTCCAGCATTTCTAAAGGTAAATTGAATAAATATTTTAAAACTTGGAACAATGCATTGAAAGAAGCAAATGTGTACTTTTATCCAAAATTGATAACTAAAGATGAAAAAAGGCAACAAATATTAGATGACTTGCATAAAATTAACGACTTAAAAGAGGGTGTTTTTTTTAATTACAGTACCTATAAAGACAATAAAGGGAGATACGACTTTAATGAAATTATGAATTTATTTAATTACGTAAAATGGGAAGAATTTATAAACCAAGAGTTGGAAATTTATAAAAAAATAAATCGAGTTACTTACTTAATTACTACTATTTGATTCCAACCATAGTGTTTATGGCTTACCAATCTTTTGAATAGATTGTCGAATATTGTTTCTTTATAAATCGAACGATTTAATCTATAAAAATATTCGTCTAAATATTTTTGTAGATGTTCTTTTCTGACGTGTGTTTGTATCGTTCTTAATGCCGATTTTATTTGTTGAATTACAACGTGCATTTCTTTGAAATTTTTTCCAGGAATACTTTTTTCTTGAACTATGTTATAATCTTTTGCGATGATTTTATAAGCTGTCCATTTGTCTGTTTTAATTTTTGCTTCTCTATCAATATGAGTATCAAACAAAGGCTTGATTGATTTTGCAGAAAAATCATTGATTACATTTGCGTAACCTCTTTTAATTTTTCCATCGTCTGTTAACTCAATGGCACAAGCAACTTTGCTCTTTTTACTATCAAAACTTCTTCCTTGTTTCCCTGTTTCTTTTCCACCTACAACAAATTCATCTACTTGAACATTACCTTTCATCGGGTGATTTTCAGAGGATTTCATTGCTAATTTAACTTTTTGCATAAACATCCAAGATGTCTTTTGAGTAATGCCATATCGTTTTGCTGTTTGGGTTGATGACAATCCCTTTGTGGTGCAACTCATCTCAAAAACAATACAAAATGCTTTTTGTATTCCAAACTTTACTTTATGAAAAAGTGTGCCGCAAGTTGCACTTTCCTTATATCTACATTTAGTACATTCTCTTGTAAAATGCTTTTCGAATTGAATGAATTTTGTATTTAAACAACGTTTACATTTATAACCGTTTTTCCACTTCTCATTTGCTATAACTTCTCTACATTTATTGTCATCTGGAAAGGCTTTTATGAACTCTAAAATATTCTCCCCCCTAAATATTGCTTCCATCTACTATATTTTACTGTAAATATAATTGTTTTTTATGTATGTAACTCGACAAATAAAATATAACATTATAAGTAATAAAATATATTATGCTGAAAAAGAATTGTTTAATGAAATGAAAAGAGTTTGGGAAAAACTAGGCAAACGACCTTCGTATAATGAATTTAAATTAAACGCAACTATTAATTCATCTTTCTACATTAAAAAGTATATGACTTGGGTTTTATGTGTTAATAAGTTTTATTTAAAGAATAAAGCCTTTATAAAATATGAAGGTGGAAGAAAATTTGTTATATCAAAAGATTGGTTATTAGAAGACATAAAAGTTGTAAAAAAAATACACAAAAAACAAATTTTGAGGTTTAGCGATTATAAATTATTGGGAGGAAAATATTCAAAAGCCAGTTTCATAAAATACTTTGGCAGTTGGAAAAACACACTCCATCTTGTAGGATTAGAATCTGCAAATATTACAATTATATGGACTGAAAGTCAATTTTTATTAGATGAATTACAAAAAATTATAGCAACATTAGGCAGAAACCCATTTTCTTATGAAATTGAAAATTTAGGAAAATACCCTTATTTACATTATCGTAAAGCATTTGGGAGCGTTAAAAAAAGTTTAATTGCTCTTGCTCAAAGTAGCGAAAACGCAAATGGGTAAACTATATTTTTTGTGTGGAACTGGTTTTTGATAATAAAATTTTCGGCAATACAACATTTGAAAATATGGCATTGGCTTTATTATATATAAATCCATTAAGATGAATAATTAAGGTAACGTTACATTAACGATTAAATGAATTTTGGCATAGCTATAAATATTTAAACCTAATTACTTCATGAGATTTTACAAGGAATATTTCTACCAAACTTTATTATTCAATCACTATTTATTGTTTCCTATATTTGTAATGCTACTTACAAATAAAAAGTAATTTTGTTTTTTAAAATCTATCAGTTAATTTGCATAATAGAGTAAACGAAAATGTACATTAAAAAAAAAGAAACATTAGATTCAGATGCTGCTGTAGCCGAAGTGAGAAAGGTTTATTTTGAACACTTTAAAAAAGGTAAAATGACAGTCAAAATGTTCAACCAACATTCGAGCATTAATTTCAATCATATCAGAAAATATTTGAAAACATGGAAAATTACCTTACAACTTTCTGGAATTTATAGTCCTCAAGATGTGACTATAGCAGAACTCAGACGGGTTTATTTTGAGTACTATGAAAATAATCGAATGACTCTTGAAAATTTCCGTTTACATTCTAAAATAAGCTATTACATGATAAGTAGGTATTTTGGAGGCTGGGAGAATGCTTTAAAACAGGCAGGAATAGGAGTGATTCCAAAATATACTCTCCATGATGAAAAAGCGATTATAGCAGAAATCAAACGAGTTTATTTTGAATTCTTTGAAAACAGTTTTATGACCCTTGGTAAATTCCTTTTACATGCTAAAGTAAATTATAATAAGATAGTTAGGCATTATGGAAGCTGGGAAAAGGCGATAAATCAAGCTGAACTAAATATGATTCTTAAATATACAACTTATCAAAAAGAATCAATTGTTGTGGAACTCAGAAAGGTGTATTTTCAGCATTTTGAAAATACTAGAATGACCTTTAAAAATTTCAGTTCACATTCCAAAATAAAATTCGGCATAATTCAGAGATATTTGGGAGGTTGGGGAAATGCTTTAAATATAGCTGGAATAAATTATAGCTATAAACCTTTAAACCCCGACCAAAAACGCAAACAAATAATAGCTGACTTGCATCGTATCAAAGCCAGCAACCAAGACCAGTATTTTAATTATACGATGTACAAACAAAAAAAAGGTAGATACCCTAGAAAAGAAATTACAGAATTATTTAAAAGTCAAAATTGGGAAGCTTTATTAATCGAGAAGTTTAAACTTCATAATAAAAAAGTAGTTTATACTCAAGAACAATTATTTAGTGAGGTTAAAAAGGTTTGGGAGAAATTTGGCAGGCGACCTAGTTACATTGAATTTCGGGAAAATGCTACCATTAAAATGAGAGTTTTTGAAAAAGAATTCTCTACTTGGACATTGTGTATTGAAAAGTTTTGCATAGAAAACAAAAGCTATAATAGTGCTGAACATGGAAGGAGTTTTCATACCTCAGAAAAACTATTGTTGCAGGAATTGGAATCCATAAATAAAATAAAATCCATTAAAAATTTCACATTTAAAGATTATAAATTAATGGGAGGGAAATATTCAAGAGATACTTTTAATACCTATTTTGGAAACTGGCAAAAAGCCAAAGAATTTGTAGTATTTAAAAATAAGATTTTATAAACCAATTTTAAGCCAATTCATTCAGATTTTCAACAAAATTTATATTTATTGAGTGCATTCTAAAAGTTTAACAAAATACGCGGGAAAACCGTAAAATAATTCTTCAGAATTGTTTTAAATTTGTATTATAACCAACCAAACCAAAATAGTTTTACAGCCATTTAAAAACAATTTACGATTAATGTTTATTCAAATGGGATTTTAGGAAATAATAAATTAAAATACTGGTGTTGCTTCTTTGTATGAGATTTATTATATTCTTAAAAAGAGATGCTTTAAGCATCTCTTTTTGTTTGTATATACAGACTTAACAAAAGTTTCATTGATTACTTAAAGTATAGAAAGAGAAATGACCAAATTTTATAATACAACCAATTTACCGTTAAACTAACGTTACTTTAACGCATAATTGAAAACAATTTATAAAATAATATCATAATATATAAAAATAAAATCAAATAATCTTGAAATTTACTTGGTTTTTAGTTTCACATCAACAGCAAAACCATTCACAATTTACCTATATTGTAAGCCATAAACAAAGCTTTATTTTATGCCATTATTTCAAAATTCGGTAGTTACAAAACAATTTCAAAATCAAGATAAAATCAAACTGGTTGCGCAGTGGAATGTCTTTAAAAATCATTTTCAAAATCCTGCCATTCAAGACAATATTCGTTCTAGTAAAGAGGAGCAGTACCAAGGCGAATTCTTGATTGATTTGTTTGTAAATGTTTTGGGATATACCAAAAACCCAACGCCAAATTTTAATCTTACTACCGAATATAAAAATGTCAAGGACAGCAAAAAAGCCGATGGTGCTATAATAATTAACGACAAGGTCAAAGCTGTTATTGAATTAAAAGGTACGAACACTACAGATTTAAACAAAATCGAAGTTCAAGCTTTTGGATATAAAAACAACCAACCAGATTGTGTATATGTCATTACTTCAAACTTTGAAAAATTGCGTTTTTATATTGACAATGCTACCGAAAATATAGAGTTTAACCTTTTCACTCTTACCGAAAAAGAATTTGAATTGCTATATTTATGTTTGGCATCCGAAAACATTACCAATGATCTTCCCAGGAAACTTAAAGAACACTCTTTAAGCCAAGAAAAAGACATTACCAAAAAATTATATTCCGATTATTCGTTGTTTAAAAGAGAATTGCACCAAGATTTGGTTATTCAAAATCCTAGTTTTGATGCTTTAACTTTATTTAAGAAATCTCAGAAACTCTTAGATAGATTTTTGTTTTTATTCTTTGCCGAAGACAGACAATTGTTGCCACCAAATTCTGTGCGATTAATTTTGAATGACTGGCGAGATTTACAAGAACGAGACGAACAAATACCTTTGTACAACCGATTCAAAAAATATTTTGAATATTTAAACACAGGTTTCAAAGGCAAACGATATGATGTTTTTGCTTACAACGGTGGACTTTTTAAACCCGATAGCATTCTGGATAGTATTAAAATCGATGATGAATTGTTGTTCAAACACACTTTCAAATTATCGGAATACAATTTTCAAAGTGAAGTTGATGTAAATATTCTGGGTCATATTTTTGAAAATTCATTGAATGAACTGGACGAAATAAAAGCACAATTGGAAGGCGGAATTATTAACAAACAAAGCACCAAAAGAAAAAAAGATGGTGTTTTCTACACACCTAAATACATTACAAAATATATTGTTGACAATACTGTTGGCAAACTTTGTACAGATAAAAAAGCCGAAATAAATATTATTGAAGAAGACTATTTTACTGATAAAAAACGAACCAAAACTACTAAGATTCCACTTTTAGAAAAATTAACTACTTATAGAAACTGGTTACTGGAAATTACGATTTGCGATCCTGCTTGTGGTTCTGGGGCATTTTTAAACCAAGCATTGGATTTTTTAATTGCAGAACACAAATATATTGACGAACTGCAAGCCAAACTTTTTGGTGATGCGCTTGTTTTAAGTGATGTAGAAAAAACCATTCTTGAAAATAACCTTTACGGAGTAGATTTAAATGAAGAAAGTGTAGAAATTGCTAAACTCTCTTTGTGGTTGCGTACCGCACAACCTAATAGAAAATTAAACGATCTCAACAACAATATTAAATGTGGAAACTCACTCATTGACGATGTTGCTATTGCAGGGGATAAAGCGTTTCATTGGCAAAATGAATTTCCTCAAATATTCGAAAAAGGTGGTTTTGATGTGATAATTGGAAATCCGCCTTATGTTTTATGTCAACCCTCAAATACAGATGAAAAAACACTAGAACTTTACAAAAGTTTTGAAGTAGCAAGTTATAAAATTGATTTGTTTCATTTGTTTTTTGAAGCATCAATTAAACATTTAAAAGTAAAAGGAAAACTTGGTTTTATAACCCCAAACACATATTTGACTAATAAATATATTCAAAAAATGAGAAATTATATTTTGAATAATACCAATATTGAAACAATAGTAAATTATGAAGATGCTGTTTTTTTTGATGCAAGTGTAGATGTTGCAACTATTGTTTTAAATAAGGAAAAAACATTAAATGAAACGATAGAAATTTTTAATTCCAAATTAGGAATTTTAGAAAAACTTGACACAAAAAAGCAAAAAGATTGGTTAAATGAAAGTGAAAACATATTTAATATTAAAAGAGAACTGAAAATAAATTTTGACAATTGTGTAAAATTTGAAGAGATTGGAAACTCGTATTTTGGAATTCAGGCATATGATAGAAAAACATCTATTTCAGATTTAAAAGTAAATGATAAATTTTTACCTATGATTGATGGTGCTGAAATTAATCGATATGAATTATCAAATCCAAACAAATATTTTAATTTCATTCCGACAAACATTAAAAGCGGTGGTGATTATGGTGTTTATAGTAAATTAAGAATAGTAGTTAGACAAATTGGACAAACCCCAATTATTGGAATTTGCGAACCAAACATTGTAACTTCAAATACTTTGTATAATCTTTATTTGACTGATAAAAATTATTCTTTAAAATATGTTTTAGCAATATTCAATTCAAGATTAATTAAAAAATATTGGTTGTCTAATTATTCTGATAGCAAACAATTATTTCCAAAAATAAAAGGTTATCAATTAAAGCAATTACCAATAAAAATTTCAGTAAAAGAAAATCAAACTCCATTTATACAAAAAGCAGATTTAATGTTATCATTAAATCAAGACCTACAAGAACAATCGCAAAAGTTTCAAAGAACCATACTACGCAAGTTTGAGTTAACAGATTTACCCAAAAAACTGCAAGATTGGTATTTGTTGACCTATCCAGATTTTATAAAAGAACTGGCAAAAAAGAAGGTAAAATTTTCGCTTTCGCAGGAAAATGAATGGGAAGATTTCTTTTTGGCAGAAGCAAAAAAAGTTTTGGAAATTAAAAATAAAATTGATGCAACAGATAAAGCTATTGATGAAATGGTTTATGAGTTGTATGGGTTGAGTGAAGAGGAAATAAAAATCGTAGACTCAAAATAATATATAGATGATGATAATAAAATTTTTGAAAGCAAATAGTGGAGATTCTATACTTCTTACTTTTTTAGATAATCAGGAAATAAATAGAAACATCCTTATTGATGGCGGAATAAAAAAAACATATAAAACGGATAAAGGATCAAAAGGAAAGACTGAATTTGGAGAGCTCAAAACAATTATTGATTTAATTAGAAACAAAAATGAATTTATTGATTTACTTGTAATAACTCATATTGACGAAGACCATATTGGAGGTATCATAAAATGGTTTGATAATGATGAAAATGCTTTCAAACTTATTAAGGAAGTTTGGTTTAATTCGGGAACGGGAATTGCAACATTTTTGAAACAATCTGAAAACAAGGATTTAGAACATCTAATTAATCCAGATAAAACAACATTGACTAGTATAAATCAAGGTATTGATTTTAGTAAATACATAACCGAAAAAGGAATATTGTTTTCTGATATTATTTTACAAGGAAGCGAGCTTAAAAGATTTGGCTATGATTTTAAAATCTTATCTCCAAATAAGCCTAAACTTGAAATCTTATTAAAAAAATGGAAAATTAAAGAGCCAAATTTAAATACCGCATCAAAGCCAATGACAAACGATTATGCTAAAACAATAAAAGAACATTTGGAAAACGATATATTTTCAGAAGATGACGCATATCCAAATGGAAGTTCCATTGCCTTTATATTATCAAAAGAAGATGATAATTTTCTTTTTCTTGGGGATTCGCACCCATCAGTTATTGTAGAAGGACTGAATAAATTTAATTACTCCGAAGAGAATAAATTAGTTGCAAAATTTGTAAAAGTATCACATCACGGAAGCAAAGGAAATACGAGTATTGATCTTTTAAAATATATTAATTCCAAAAGTTTTATAGTTAGTACTAATGGATCTGGAGACCAGCATCCAAACAAACAATTATTATCTAGATTGATTAAAGAAAATGAGGATTGTAATATTTACTTTAATTATAAAGAGAGAATGGAAATGATATTTTCTGAACAAGATAGATTAGATTATCCAAACTTTAATCCAATTGCAATTACAAATGAATTTGAATTTTAAAGATGAACCAAGACGATATTAAAAAATATATAGTTTGTATTAATGGTGGAAGTGGAGTCATTTTTCAACCAATGGATATTGACTATTCCTATATTTTGACTGCAAAACACATTTTTGAAGACATTGCTTCTGATACATACAATAATCTCGTTTCCATTTATTTCTTTAATGCTATTGCAAATGCTTATGAGCTTATAACACCTCTTTTTGAACTTGAAAAAGGAGAAAATTATTTTCCACATTCAGAGGATGGTGTTGATATTGTAATTATTAAACTTCCTAAAATTGATAATGTTGAAAAAATAATTATAAAGGAAGATATTTCTATTGATTATAAGGATTATTGTCTATATGGTTATCCATCCATAAGAAGAAATCCAATAAACCAATCAATAAATTCAGGATGGTTTAGGGCTGATTTGGATGTAACAATATTAACAGAAATAGAAAACAAAAGAAGAGAAGCGGATATTAGTAAAAATCAAAACCACGCTGAACTTATTGGTTCTTCTGGAGGTGGTATTGTTAGAATTCAAGGTGATTATCTTGTATTAGCTGGCATTCAAAGTAGGGTCATTTCTAACGAAGAAGTTTTAGGGCGTATTGAGTTTACACCAATAGGCTATTTTAATGATATTATTGATGAATACCAAGATAAATTGACTCCACTTCTGCCTCCATATATGAATAATTTTAAATTTTTAAAAGATGAAATTCTAAATTTAGAGGGATATTTTGGTGAAACGAACGTTGAAACAATTAGGAATAAGTTAAAATTAAAAGTCGATGAAATTCAATTAAAGCCAAATGACATTTTAAATTTGTCTTTTAAGGATCAATTATTAGTAAACAATGAAAACAAAGCTACTATTTTAAGTAAAAAACTTTGGACTTCCTGGCTTGAATATTTAATTGTATTACAAATAGTTAAGAATAAAGTAATTGACAAAAACGATGTTTCAGAAATTTTTAATAAAATAAGATTGATTCATTCTGAAACTCAAAAAGACTGGATGAAGATAATGCCTGATATTTTCAAAACAGATTTGTATGGATTAAATGATAAAGGGATTTTGATTATAAGTACAAATAAAAATCCGAGTTGTAATATTATTGAAGGGAAAGAAATTATAACTAATATAGCAAATGCTTTTTCGATAGAAAGTTTTAAAACAGATAATGCTGAAATTCACCCATTACAACAATTTAAATTTATGCACATTAATATTTTTGAAAAAGAGTTAGAAAAAAATCAAATCGCATTAAATACTTGCACTGGCATTAATGTAAATCAACTTATACCAAAATTAAAAGAAATCTTCGATGAAATATTATAAAGCAGAAATTCAGCAATCAATACTTTCAATATTGGAAGGAGTTAATATTATACAGTATGTTATTGAAAATGATAAATGGAAAATATCTGTTTTTTTATCTTTATTTGAAGACGAAGGAACTCTAAATAAATCTTGGATAGACATTTCAAGTACAATTTCGTCAGCTTTTCAAGGAAACTTAATAGGCAAAGGAAACGAATTTGAAAAATGGAATATTTACATTCTTTATATATGTAAAAATGATGTGGAAAAGGGGCTTAAAAATAGGATAGAAAACGATAAGTTCTCAAGTAGAAAAATAGTTGAAGATAATTTAAAAGAAATTTTAACTGATGAAGTAATTGAAAAATTAATTATTAAACACATTACAAATACTGATTTAAAAGAATTGCTAGAAATAACGGTTGTAAATCCAGAGTTAACTTATATTCCAGTAAATCAAGATATATGGAAAGACATACCTAAAGAGATTTTAGACAATCGAACCAAAAATAATGATAATAGTAAATTGTTGCTAAAAAAATTAAAAACTATCTGAAATGAAAATAAGAAAAGTTGAAATTTCAGGATTTAGAGCTTTTGATGATGTAAACGATTCTACGTTTGATTTTGAAAGAGAAGATAAAACACCAGCCGATTTTATTTCTATTTATGCTCCTAATGGTTTTGGGAAAACTTCATTTTATGATGCGGTTGAATGGTGTATTACTGGACAGATTCAACGTTTCGTCAGAAACTCTGCGGAACTAAAAAAGCTTGCTGTTGAAAATAGAAATTCAAATAACAAAATTCATTCTTCTTTTTTACAACATAAAGGTAAATCAGAATTTGGTTATGTAAATGTTGTTACTAATGAAAATACTTTTTCAAAAAAACTTACCAATAAAATTTATGATTTTAGTTATAAAGGGGATAAAGATAAAGCATTTTTTAAAGATGTAATATTATCTCAAGAAATGGTAGATAATTTTCTAAAAGAGGAAAGTGCAGATGAGAGATATAAAAAATTTATAGAGAATATTCCTTTATTAAAGGATTATAATAATAGATTACAAAATATTTTAAAACTAATTGACGAAAATCAAAATGATACAAAAAAATTAACTGATGATAAAATTGAAATTGAAGTAACTCAACTAAATTTAGATTTTGATGGAGATGAAAAAGTTTTAGATGAAATTAATAAAGCTATTTCAAATCTAATTGAAGAAAAACAAGAGATTAAGTTAATTCAAAAAGAAACATTTACTGAAAATGAGTATGCATATTTAACAAATAAAATCAATTCAGAAATTACCAGTTTAACTATTGAAATAGAAACTATTAAATTGAGAATTGGAAATATTGACATTATTTATAATGGAGTTCCAGATAGTACTGATGATAACAATAAAGGGGTTTTTACTTATTTTAACAATCGTAATAAAATTGTTGATTTAGAAAAAGTAAAGAATGAGCTAAATGATATAGTTACTAAAATTAAGAATAAGGAAAATTGTGAATTAAAAGACAATGAGCTAAAAACAAAAATTAGCGAAGAATTAGAATTGAATAAATTATATTTATTATTCAAAGAAAAATTTAAAACGTATTTAACCATTGACAATGAAATAAATGAGAAAAATAAGATTTATAATAATTATGATAGTGAAAAACTAAAAAGTGAAAAACTAATAAACGAATTTAATGAGATAAATCAAAAAAATGCTATTGATTTAGATCGATTACAAAAGGAATTAATTTTCAAACAAACTATATTAAAAAACATTCCTTTTCAGAGCGAAAAATTAGCTAGTTTAAGTAAAAGTAATGAACTGTTAACACCACAGATAAATGATTTAAACGAATCTATTTCAGAAAAAGAAAGATTAATTGAAGGTATTAAACTTAAACTAAATCAAAACCAATATTTTAACAATAAAATCGATACTGATATTGAAATTTTGATTGATTTAGAAGAATTTAAAAACAATAAAGAATTAATAGCTTCAATACTTACACTTGAAAATAAAATTTATCTCGCAAAAGATGAAATCATAACGATTAATGAAAAAATTAATTTACAAAATGAGCTGAACAACGAAATAAAAGATTTTGTTTCAAAAGGTTTAGAAATTGTTTCTAAAAATAATAGTTCGGATTGTCCTTTGTGTAATCATACCTACAAATCATTTAATGAACTTTCTAGTAAAATCACTGAAAATAAATTACTAGGTAAAATAGTAAAAGAAAGTCTAGAGAGTAAATTGAAGTTAGAAAATGAAATAAATAAGTCTTTAGAAGATATTTCTAAAAGCAAATCTATTCTAAAAGAATATTTAAAAAAAGTGATTGAGCCTTTTGAGAAAGATAAACTAAAAAATGAAAATGAATTAATTAAGCTTACAGAATTAAAAGATGAAAAAATTCAGGAGTTAATTAAATCCGAAAATGAGGTTATAGAAATCAATTATTTTTTTGAAAATACTATCAACACTAAAGAATTTGAAGAAAAAATAAGCAAAGAAGTAACTGTTTCCGAAAAAGAAATCGCTGAAATAAATAATGTGGTCTTACAGAATAAGACAACAATTAATGATCATCATAATTTAATAAAGAGTGCCAATGCAAATAAAGAGCTTGTTTTAAAAGGTATAGTTGAACTAAAATCAGTTAAAGAATACAATGAAGTTATAAGTTTTTATTCTAATACTCTTAAAACGAATGAGATAAACCTAATCCTTTTAGAAAAAACGATTAAAAATAGTAATGAATATCTTGACAATCTTAAAAATGATATTGAAGAAAATTTAAAGGTCTTAAGTGAATTAAACTCCAAACTATTGACAAATACTTTAGCAAAAGAGGAAGCTATAAAAAAGGTTGAAGAAGTTGAAAATGCAATTACTTTAATCAGAAAAATTATTCAAAATTTTGAGCAGTATATTAAAACAGAATTCAAAATTGATTTAGTAAGCATAGATAAAAATCAAGTTGATATAGAGTTTGAGAAAATTAAAAATATTGAAAAAGAAAAACAGCAAAAAGCTTCAAATATTTATGAAAATTATAAGATTATCGAAGCTTTAAAAGAAGATTCCTATAAATTTCTGAAATCGGAAGAAACTAAACAATCTATTGAAACGCTTAAAAATTCTATAAAAATAAATAAATCACTTCAAATCAAACTGAAAGCTGAAAAAGATAAATTGCAAATCTTTATAAAAAAATCAATTGATGGCTTTTTCTATACAGATTTGATAAATAAAATATATCAGAAAATAGACCCTCATCCAGATTATGTAAAAATTGAATTTAATTGTGATTTTAAAGGAGATAATTCAAGATTACTTATAAATAGTATTGATAAAGAAGATAACAAGTCTATTCCAACATTATATTTTAGTACAGCTCAAATTAACATTTTGAGTTTAAGCATATTTTTAGCAAGAGCATTAAAAGCTAATGATAAAGAGGGAAATCCAATTAAGTGCATCTTTATTGATGACCCAATTCAATCAATGGACAGTATAAATATATTATCATTTATAGACTTGTTTAGAAGTATAATTGTAAATCTTGATAGGCAATTAATTGTGTCCACTCACGAAGAAAACTTTCATTTGCTTTTGCAGAAAAAAATACCTAAAGACTTATTTAAATCAAAATTTATTGAGTTTGAAACTTTTGGTAAATTGAAGAAATCTGATTATTAAGATAGTATCGGTAGTATCCCATAAAGTGTGTAAGTCTGATTCTTTTAGCATATTTTATTTATTACTCTCTAATATCTTTACCTACAATACAGTTTTTTTCTTTGTAACTTGGGTTGTAGTAGTGTCTTTAATTTTCTCAATCAGTTGACAAGTTATATTATCACCAATATTAATTATTTTTTCAACTATTTTATCCCCTTTTGGATAAAAATTTTCATCAGGCAAATTTTTTACATATTTTAAACTATCTAAAATTCGATATTTATTATGACTTGATTGTGAATAAGATATCACAGACAAAAAAAGTGTATTAATCAAAATATATTTTTTCATATTTAAATTATTAAAAATGATATCATTTAAGTTCTAATCTTTTACTAAAAGAGGGTAAAATATGACTTTTTATATCTTTCCAATCAAAATGAACTATATATTCTTCATAACCGCTATTTCTATAATTTTCAGTATCAAATATTGAAAAATCAATTCCAGTAATTCCTTTATTTTTAATTATTTTAAAATTCAACAAATCGTTTATTTTCAAAGATAATTTAATATCCTGTTCTTTTAATTTACTTTTAATCTTTTTCAAAAGTGTTTGCTGATTTACAAATAAATTTAATCCAATTCGCTTGCCATCATTCAAATCAAAACAATAATATTGTTTGGCTTCCCAAGGAGAACCATAAGCTTGAATTGCTATTGATAGATTTATAATCTTATTTTTATCGTAATAAATTTCGTAATGCTCAAATCCTGAATTTGATTCTCTTAATCTGTTTTCTAAAATACGTTTTGTAAGTGTATCTTTCTTTATTTTGATCCTTTTCTCGGGTTTTTGTACAAACGGTTTATCAAATAAATCATAAGTGTTTTGAGTAATATGATAGATTTTGTTTTTTACTATTTCATTATTAATATTTATTTTTAATTCTTCTATTACTAGAAAATTAGATTCAGCAAATACAGAATCTTTTAATATTTTGAGATTTTGACCATTTGTTGATATGGAAAAAATTATAAATAATAATATTAATCATTGTTGTCCGATAAAAAATATCAGAGGGTTAATTTTTCTTTATATTCATTTACTTTACGAGGTTTTAGCTTATCTTAACTTGTATTTCACTACTGCCTTTAGAGTTCGATAAACGAAAAAATATAATTTTTAGTTTC
>NZ_JANLVD010000056.1:0-25610 GCF_031363805.1 Flavobacterium sp.
AACCCGTTCTGGAACAAAAATTATCATGAACGATGCTATTGGCAGTGTGTTTATTGAAGACCCGAGTGGGAATACGTGGATGATGGATGGTAAGGGAAATATCAATGTGAATGCACCGAATGATTTTACTATAAATGCTGGTAAAAATGTAAGTATTACTGCTGGTGTGAATATTTCAACTTCTGCGGGTGTGAACATATCTGAAAATGCTGGGGTCGATAAATCTACGTCTATTGGTATGATGCATAATGTGTTTGTGGGTGGAAATAGTATGATGAATGTGACGGGAAAACTTTTTGAATATATTGAGGGCGATGTACATTCTGAAACGAAACAAGAGCGAACAAATATTAGCGAAGGAAAAGTTACCTCACAAAGTACTGGTCCTCATGAACAACATTCTAAAAAAGAAATAAAAAATAATGCTGCTGAAAAATCTAAACTTTTTTAAATTATGAGTAGATTAAGATATGTAAAAGGAAACGTTGTAGAAATTACAGGTGGTAGTTATAAAGTTTACAGTAATGACAACATTGAGATTCATTCTGGAGATAAAATTATTCAAACTGGTGAGGAAAAAGGAGTAAGTTTTGGTAAGCCAAAAAAACCTCCAGTTATAGACAAAATTTCAAGTAATTGTTTGGTTGAATTTCGTACAAAACAAGACGGAACTTACACTGGGCAATTTGGCTTTGATTGGCTTAGGGTTGACGATAACGCATTAACAACAGAACCAAAATATTATGATTGCATCGAAAATGGCTACGAAGCTCCAAATGGTAAAGCACCCAATAGAGACAGCAATACCGAACATGAAACCAAAGATGAAGCTTACAAGGCACTAAAAAAAGGATATAGCAAAATACCTATAAAAGTACCTGTAACAACACCTGCCACACCTGCGAAAGATTATTTTGTACCTTACTTAAACCTATTTCCCAAACCCTTTAGCGATGTTATAACGGTACCCGCAGGTATGCCTAAGCCACCTTTTGAAGCAGATTTGAGAACATTAATTGAAGTGGGAGGAACTGATGAGCCTGACCAGGTAAGAGTAGTTTTTGACAAAAGATATTTTGAAATAAATGGTAAAGATGGTAGCGATGCTACCCCAGTTTTAATAAGCAGTAAAACCATTGGCGCAAAACGAGATGCTACCGCCGATATATTAAATATAAAATGTATTGCAGAATTTGACAACACACAGCAAATAAAAGTATACAGTTATCCGAAAGGCACAGTGGCACTACCTCTTGCAGAACAATTGGCAAAAAGGGAACTGGCAGGTAAAATTATGGTCTTGCCAAACAAAAACACAGCAGGCAAAGCTCCTGTAAAAAATGTCAAAAAATTAAAAGTAGTTTTGGTTAAGGTAAAAACTAATATAGCAGGTGCAATTAACACAGGCACATTTGATATAGGTTCAGCAGCTGGCGAGAAAAAAGATTTACTTAATGGATTGTATCAAGCCTTAATACAAACTACAATTATAGATTCTCAAACCAGTGCCGCCGGTGTAGTTACAACTCTGGAGCTAGATGTTTCTGCAAATACTCAATTCAAACAACAATATAATGCTGCTGGAACTCCAATTGCATCTCCATTAGTAAATGAATTTGGGGTAATTCAACCTGTTGATGCGCTCATTCCTGCGCTAAAAACTTTGTTTCATGCGCAAACCGCAAACCGCTATACCAACCACTTCATAGCTTTCGCACTCGATGAAAGATCAGGAAACACCAACGGCAGGGTAGAAAATATCAATAAAAAAGCTGTTGTTCTTTTTAATATTAGAAATGCAAAAACTTTGCCTCATGAGGGCATGCATGGTTTAGGTTTGTATCATACGCATAGAGATTTATTTCATGTTCGAATAGATACTGTAAATCCTAGTACGGCAACTGTCTTCTATAATCCTAACATAACACCCATCACACATGATAATACGCTAAAAACAAAAAAAGATAATCTATATATTGGTACAGACAATTCGACTTGGAACTTTGATAACATAACAAACACCTATGTTTTGTCTACAAACTATTGCAGACATGACCACCCACGAAATCAAAAATTTGTTTTCAAACATGCATGGTACGATCCTACTCATGCTACAGATAATTTTATGAGTTACAATGGTGTACTTCGCAAATCAACGTGGCAATGGCAATGGAAGCTTATAAAATCAAACTTATGATAAAAAATCTCTTCATGGCTTTGGTTATGCTAAGCATATCCAACTGCAAGTCGCAAAACAACGAACAACAAATTTCAACCCAAAAAAAAGATACCATGGATTACTTTGATAATAGCAAATATGATAAATTGTCTATTGACAGTAAAAATAATTATAAAATACTACCAAATGGAGATTATGTTACAATAGATATAAGTAATAATCAAACAATTTTAAAAATTCTTAAACGAAACACACCTTTCAAAGATTACTTTGAATATTACAACGATAAAATTAAAGTTAAATCTTTTTTGTTTTACGCTTTTCAATATGGGATTAGAAAAGAATATGATGATAATGGAAAACTAATTAAAGAAATTAATTTCGAGAAAGATTATAAATTTTCTATCGAAAATGTTTGTGAATTAATCAAAAAAGAATATGGTATAGATTTAATGAAAAATACAAGTAATACTGATACTATTCGTTATGATTGTAATAGAATTAAAAAAGAAATCTTTAAAGGAGATATACGTTATTGCTACTTTGTATCTATTGCATATAATACAGAAGGTGGAGCAAGTAAACTTATCGCAATTGACGGAACTACAGGAAAAATATTATATGATATTCCATATGA
The DNA here is from genome assembly GCF_031363805.1 of Flavobacterium sp. Taxonomy (GTDB): domain Bacteria; phylum Bacteroidota; class Bacteroidia; order Flavobacteriales; family Flavobacteriaceae; genus Flavobacterium. The sequence goes on from NZ_JANLVD010000056.1 coordinate 2,817, forward strand.
GCCCGGATTTGGTTTGGATAAATTGCCAAAATCAAAAACACCAATTGTAAATCCAGAGGGTATTATTTTAAAATAAAAATAATGAAACATATTTTCTTAGTTGTCATATTTTTTGCAACAATACAATTATACAGTCAAAAACAAATAATTGGTAAAATATATAAAGCACAGATTAGCGCAAGTTGTAAAGAATTTAATGATGGCGGCGGCTGTATGGATTATAGATATTGTACATTACAATTCAAGAAAAAAACAGTAATGATTTCTTACCAAAATGAATCTCACTGCACACCACATAATAAAGATGATAATGATAATAATTTGAATGATGATTTAAATAAAAAATATTTTTGGACAGTTCAAAATAAAATAATTTCAATAAAAGGCTTTAACGATTACGGTAAATTTATTATTAAAAACAAAAAATTGATAGGTAAAAAAGAAATGAATTATAATGAATATGTCAAACTAGAATTTAAACAACAATGAATGATAAAAAAAATAACAATCCTAGTATATTTTATGATCTTTTTTTCCTGTAATCATCAAAAAGAAATTGCAAAAATAAGTTTTAATGATTTTAATGGTGGAAAATTTGGTGCTTATTCTAAATTAGAAATTACCAAAGAACATATTTATTATGTAAATGGAAATGTTAAGTCAAAAAAAGTGACAAAAGAAAAAACATCTAGAGAGTTATGGAATAATCTAACTAAAGTAAGCATAGATGATTTTTTAAAAGTAAGGAGTAATCCTGGCAGAATAGCTTACGATGGTACTGATGTAGAAATTACAATTTTATTTGGTGATGAGTATTTTTTAATTGTTAATGGTGAAGAAGATACTCTAAATTATAAAAAAATAAAATTATTTGTTTCTTTATTAGAAAAACAGAATGATATTTTTAAAAATAAACATAAACAATCATAATATTCAATAAATTGCGCTTTAATTAAAATAACAAAAAATCAACAAAATGACTCAAAAAAATGAAATTGCAGTAGTGATTCCCCAAGCAGAACTTGACAACATCAACAGTTTGTTAGCCCAACTCAAAACAGCCGTAGCACCATATGTGCACGCACTGACTAACTCAGAAATTGCAGGTATTGCAAAAATGGGTGACAAAACGGTTGCCTTTGTATCGAAAGTAAAAGATTATACAACAACTAATCCAGAGTATGTCCCGAACTTTATGAGCGTACCAGATTTTATAGTCGATGTGAATGCTGTAACTACCTTGTCGCCAATTATGAAATCGATTAAACAAATCACAGATGATTTAAATGACACCATGATGCTATCTGGCAACGAAGCACTAGTAGCCGCTTTGAACTACTATGGCAATGTGAGATATAATGCCAATGAAGGACAAGCGAGTGCAAAAACTATCTACGAAGATCTCAAAAAACGATTCCCAGGACGAGGAAAAACAAGCAAAAATACTACTGTGGTCTAGTTTTTAGACAATTACATAAACCAAAAAGACTCAAAAGCAGAAAAAAATGCCTGTTTTTGGGTCTTTTTTTCGTCTAAAAAACAGCAATTTGCCTCTCTGAGAGAGATAAATACCTCCTTGAGAGGCAAATTTGCTACCGCCATGAAAAATTGCCTCTCCGAGAGGGAAAAATGCCTCTCCAAGAGGCAAATTTGCTACTCAAACAAGAAATTTGCCTCTGTGAGAGAGAAAAATGCCTCCTTGAGAGGCAAATTTGCTACTAATATGAGAACTTTGCCTCTATGAGAGGAAAGTATGCATCTCCAAGAGGCAAATATGCTATACACACAACAAAAATGGCTCTCGGAAAGGAAAAAATGACTCTCGTAGAGGCATTTTTGAGACCGGAAAGAATTTTGTGTAAACTCTAAAATCCTCTAGTGTTTAATTTTCCAAAGTTTTTTAAAAAACCAAAATAGAAGTTTATTAAATTAATTTAACGAATGACAAATGCTCCAAAAAAATTGTAAGTATCAATTATCCAATTAGCTTGCCCCAAATTGCAGCGGCAGCCCTGAGGCAATAAAAGCTATTTTTTCTAGCCATGGCAAAGTGACCAAAGGAAGCTCTTGCAGTGGCGTTGAAAAAAAGCTTTTGTAACGAAGGCTATAGCGAAAAGTTGGATTAGGCACAAAAAACTTATAAATAAACATTTGAATTGAATACCAGCATTTTACAATTAATTTACACCAAAATTTGTCAAACTAATGCGTTCTTTTTTTATATTTACAACAACATTAATTAAAAACTATACATTATGCCAATAAGTACCAATGTTGCCATTCAAATTGGAGGGGAAACGCTAAATCGATTTTCAAAATTAGTAATCAATCAAAAAGTGCAATCCCACCATAGTTTCTCGGTAATACAACCACTGCCGAAAGAATTTGTAAGTCAGGCGGTTGAAAAAGCCCAGAGTTATATTGGGCAATCTATTAAAATAGAAATAAAGCCTAATAATATGGCGACTGAATCGCCATTAGTTTTCAAAGGTATTATCACTGAAGCGCAACTCATGCGAAGTGCAGGTGCCGCCGGAAGTATTGTAATTAATGGATTTAGCCCAACTATCGCCATGGATGGTATGCCCAACATAAAATCGTATTCAGACAAATCGCTCTCCACTATCATACAAGAAGTCACAGAGAAATACGCCCAGACAGAAAACAAACCCAAAATAAAAATACAAAACGATACCGCTTTGCCTTATACAGTTCAATATGGAGAAAGCGATTTTGATTTTATAGCCCGATTGGCACAAAAAAAAGGGCAATGGTTCTATTATAATGGCGAGAATTTATATTATGGCGCGCCAACTTCCAAAACTTTTACTTTAGAATATGGTCGTTCATTGCATAGCTTCAATATCGATATGAAAGCCAAACCGCTTGGTTTTGAATACATAGGATACGACCCAACGAGTGCCGAAACCCAAAAAGCGAATTCTTCAGAAATTAATTATCAGGCGCAGGGTTTTTCCAAGCCTATGTCTGATGCTTCGAACAATTTATTTCCTGATAAATCAAAAATATTTTACAACCAATTTTTGCAGGAAGGCAATGGTAGAACCCATTTGGTAGACAGAACCACGACACAATTGCAGTCACGTGCTGCAGATTTGGTGACTGCCAAAGGCGATTCTGACGAAACTGGACTTCGCATAGGCGATGTGGTAGTCATCAATGAATCGGCTTTTTCGATGACAGGAAACCCACAAGATGGCTTGAAGGAACAAAATTTTGGAAGTTATATTATTACTGATGTGACTCATGTTTGCGATGAAGGCACGTATCACAATACTTTCAGTGCCGTACCAGAAAGTGTACTTTCTCCGCCTTACGGAAATGTACACAATTTCCCAAAAGCAACCGCACAACCAGCCACCATCATTGACAATAATGATCCAAATGGACTCGGCAGAGTACAAGTACAAATGGCTTGGCAGAAGGACAATGGCGTAAACACGCCTTGGATTCGGATGACAAACCCACACGCAGGTGGCGGAAAAGGCATGTATTTTGTACCCGAAATTGGCGAAGAAGTTTTGGTAGGTTTTGAAGGCGACAACGCCGAGAAGCCTTTTGTTTTAGGCACTATGTACAATGGTTCTGAAAGTTCAGGATACAATACGGCTGGCAATGATCAAAAAGTAATACAAACCCGTTCTGGAACAAAAATTATCATGAACGATGCAACTGGCAGTGTGTTTATTGAAGATCCGAGTGGAAATACCTGGATGATGGATGGTAAAGGGAATATAAATGTGAATGCACCGAATGATATTACGATGAATGCAGGGAAAAATATGTCAATAAACGTAGGTCAAAACTTATCAGTAAATGCAGGTATTGATATATCAGAAACTGCAGGACAAAACAAAAATCTTACTACAGGAGCCTTTCATAATGTATTTGTTGGGAAAAATTATTTGGTAAATGTTTTGGGAAGTTTTATGGAAATTATAAAAGGCAATAGAGAATCTGAGACATCTCAAAGAAATGAGATTGCAAAATCAGTTCAAATGCTAGCCACCGAAAAAAATGTGGTTGTAAATTCTGCAAAAACAGTTTTAAAAAATAGTGGTGAAAAATCAACTCAATACTAATCATGGCAGAAGAAACTTCAGGAATTGTAAGAATGATTGGTGGCGATATGGTCAACACTTCAACAGAAATGAAACTTACTGCTACCGATGGCAACTACGAAATTCATTCGCCAGCAAAAATCCAAATTTCTGGTGAAGAAAACGGTGTCGTATATGGTGATTATAAAGCAGATCATAAAGAAGACACCTTGTCGAACAGTATCAATGTCAATTTAAACATTTTTTTTGATGGCACAGGCAACAACAAAACCAATACTGAGTCAAGAGATATAAACTCACCAAATCACGAAGCCTACAAAGACATTGGCAATCAATTTGATGACAGTTTCGAGAACGACTACACCAATGTAGCCCGTGGTTTTGATGCTGTGGATCCAAATGTAGAAAACCAAGTTAGAGTATATGTAGAGGGCATGGGAACCGAAGATTTAAAAAAAGACAATTCAATCCCTGGCGTAGCATTTGGCAAAGGGGACACTGGTGTACCTGCCAAAGTAACCAAAGGTTGTTTGTATGCAGGCAATATGATGGCTGAAAAAGGATATGCTGGAAAAGATATAGATTATCTATTTGTGAACGTCTATGGTTTTAGTCGTGGCGCAGCAGCGGCAAGGCATTTTTTGCATGTGGCAAGTAAAATGGCAGAGTATTCAAGTCCTCAAAAGGTAGATGACAAAATATCTAAATATTATATCAAAACCGATTACAGATTCTATGATAAAGATTTGGTAGAAACCCATCAGTTTGAATTGAAATTAGAAAATACCGCATTTATAGACAAATACGGCTACTTTGGGGCATGTTTGTTAAAAAACAAAATAAACCCCAAATTTATTATTTTTAATTTTGTGGGCTTGTACGATTGTGTTGCGTCTTATGGCATGGGACATGACAAAAATACGGAACAATTAAATCTGAACAGTATTAGCAAGGCAAAATTTATATATCATCTGGCATCAGACGATGAGTACCGCAAAAATTTTCCGCTCACTAACATTAATTCTTGTGGAGTAAAAGGCATAGAGTTTATTTTGCCCGGTGTGCATTCGGACATTGGTGGTTCCTATCTGGACAATAATAAAGAAATGTCTGCTGTAGACAGTCTGGTAACCTACAGTGGAGAAGAATCAAAAAAAATGGCTCAAGAAAGCAAAGACAAAGATTTTGATGCTTTCAAGAAAATTTTGGTTAGCGAAGGTTGGTTTACTGAGACTCAAATACAAAAAGAATTTTTTAAGGAAAAAGAATTTATAGGCTTTTTCACAAGGGCGGCAAATCAATACATTTATGGGCTGGTGGGCAGACGAACCTTGAGTAATTCATACGATAAGATACCGCTTCACCTCATGGTCAATCAATCCAAACATTTTAAGGTGAAGTATGATGAGAGCATATTAAAAACACTTGCAATCAATGATAAATTTATCAAAGACATACAAAACGATATTCACCATTATGTAAATGCCTGTATTAATAAGCGAGGTGAATATATTGATAGTATCGAAAAAGGCACAGGTAGTCTAGAAAGTTTTGCAACAAGTTATATTAGTGATGTGAAACAATTGCATTATAAAAATTTTATGGAATTGGCAGATCTTAAAAAACTTCGAAACAAATACTTGCACTGGTCTGTAAAAAGCAATTTTGTAGGCTTGGGTCCTAAAAACTCAGGTTCTCTAAAAGAAGAACTTCGAAAAAGACATACCTATCATGGATAAACTAAAAAATAGATTTCCGAAATTATTCTTGTTACTACTATTATCGCAACTCACCTCACAATGTCAAAAAATGGAAAAAATCCCAGAATTCCACACTGAAATATGCAGTCCAGATAAAAAATACCGAATTGTTCCTATTTACGACTACATTAAAACTCTAGAAAAAACGCCAGCGGGTTTGCCCTATGGCAGTAGTAGTGGCAGTTGGGGCAGTTCTGGATCAATGTGGACAGAGCAACACGGCACACCTATTGGGTTTGAGTTTACCTATTATGCTACCTACGAAAACAAGTATTATCATATTGATGCAGATTTTGATGTGGAACATATGAAAGATATGGTGGATCGTTGCTATTCTGGCGGTGATCAGGATAGTGCAACACCCGTGAAAGAATTTGTGTCCCGCAAAGAACTGAAAGACATACAAATGAAAGATGGTTCGGATAGGTCATATAGCCCTTTAACCACTCTCGTATTTGGTTTTGCACCACAAGGTATGGTTGTAGTCTGGATGCGATACAGTGGTGCAAATTGCATTGAACTCGGGCGCTACCAAGCCAAAGAAATTACTGATGAGCAAAAAATAGCACAATATCGAAAAAAATATGAATCGAAATATAGGTTAGAAGGTGATAGTTATAAAGTGCAAGTTAAAGATATGCACATTGACAATCCTACTAGTAAACCTTGGGATGATTACCGCATAAAATACAACTGGAACTACAAGGTAACCTCAGACAACAAAGAGTTTAAATTATTTCATTTCGATTCGGCCTATTTTAATGGAGAGAAAGAAGCTCAGTTTCGACCAACTGTTTTGAAACCTGCGATGAAAAAACGGGCAATCCCAGAGATCATCAATATTTATTTTGAAATTAGCGCTCGTGAACGCTACATTGGCAGATTCTTTTTCGATTGGAACAAAATGAATGAATTGCTCAAAAAAAGCGGTGAGCAAAATACTTTTCAGTTTCATGTAAGCGAAGACAACAATAAAATTGAGGTTTTACTCAACAATCAAAAAATAGAAATTGATAGTATTCGTATTTATCCGAACAACGTTACTAAATACCGAGAATCTTATAAATAATAGAGAAAAATAAAATGTTTATTATGTTTATAAAAAAGATAAAAAAAAATATTTTTTATTTAATGGCTTTGGTCATGATAAGTTGCAATGCCCAAAATAACAAAACCATTTCAGGAGAGTGTGATGGAATGTATTTTATGGGTGATAATACATTTGTTTTTATTAAAGGTTATGGTATGGAATTAGGGACTTATAGAATTGATAATGATAAAATATATTTTAATTCAAATAAAAAAAGCGTTAGATTTAGTCTATATGGTAGAAAAAACAATAGTGTGAAAAAAGGGATTAGAATTATGTTTGATGGTTTTGATATTGGAAGTTTCATAAAGTTTCAGACAACTGACACTACTATTTCAAAAAAATTTCAACCCATTTTAGATAAAGATATCGGGGCTTTTACTTTTCCGTATATACATAATAGTCTTGTTAATACTAAAACTTTTTATTTAACAGAAGAGAATACGGATAGAGAATATAAATTTGAAAATAATACAGATTTCAATGATTTTATATTATTTTACAGAAAAGACAAGGAAACCTCTGGTATAGAGGAAAGTTTATCGGGTAAAATAAAAATTTTAAAAAATGGGAAATCAATTTTAGTATCTGGTCAAGAAATAAAATTAGTACCATTCACGAAATCTAGTTTATCAGAAATTGAAACTTACAAACGAATGTATCTAAAATCGTTTCCGATTGAAGAATATTATTATTGCAACGCTGCATATAATGATTTTGATGAAAAAGTTGTTGATATGAAGCAATATAAGATTAATGATGAAAAACAAAGTGAGTATATAAAAATTAAAAAAGCTAATAATGCCTTTGTGAATAAACAAGATGATTTTGATAACGATAAACTAATCTATAGATACAAAAAGATACAAAATACAATTGAAAAAATAGATTTTAGTAAAATAAGCATTGACAAAAAAGCTTTATTTGATGATAAATACGAAATCACAGAAAAAATAAAAGACACTGTTCCTCTCGAACCAGTGATCAAATCTGCATTGATGGAAGTTTTACCTGAAAGGAAAGAAACTAAAAAATAAATTTTAGTGGGCTAATTGGAATTCATTTATACTAATTTGAGTGTGATTAAAGTTATGAGAAAAATATTAATTTTAACACATTAAAATAATCCGCAATATTTACAACAATTCTTTCTAAACCAATAAAATTTACTCAATTTTACATCCCACTTCTTATAGCTTCCACAGGATCCAATTTACTTGCCGAAATAGCTGGCAAAATTCCTGAAATAAGTCCAATAATAGCCGATAATCCAGTTCCTAAAACTACATTCCAAAAGCCAAGTACAAATTCAAAATCAAGTGCATAGGTGAGTAAAAGAGAAATTAGCCAAACCATAAATAGTCCAATTACACCACCAAAAACTGATAAAATAACTGCTTCAAACAAAAATTGCAAAAGTATAAATTTATTTTTTGCGCCAAGCGATTTTTGAATTCCAATCAAATTGGTTCTTTCTTTTACCGAAACAAACATAATGTTGGCAATCCCAAAACCACCCACGAGAAGCGAGAATCCAGAAATTATCCAACCTACGATATTCATTTGCGATACAATGCCATCCAGAAAATCTGTGAATCCTGACAATACATTTACAAAAAAATTGTCAATGGCACCAGTTTTCAGTCCTCTAAAGGTTCGCAATTTCTGACTTAATTCTCCCTTGAAAGCATCCATATCTGCTCCATCAGTTGGCTTTATCAATATGGCTGGCGTAATTAATTCACTATTATCTCCATAAAGTTGACGTAGGAAATTCACCGGAATATAAACTGTTGTATCATCCTCATCTCCAAAAAGTCCTGCGCCTTGCTTTTTTAAAGTGCCAATAACCGTGAATTTCTGACCATATAATCTTATTTTTTTTCCAATAGGATCCACACCTTCAAATAAATTTTTTGCAATATCATATCCCAAAACCGCCAGTGGAGTTCCAGAATTTGATTCAGATTCGTTAAAAAACCTACCTTCCTTAAAACTCAAAGCCTGAATATCTTCCAACTCGTAAGTAGTTGGAACAGGTTTAACTGAGCTGACTGTTTTATTTTCGTATTTTATATTTTCGTTTCTAGTAAACAACTGAAAACACATGGAGTCCAAATTATTTAATGATTTTTTTAAATACTCATATTCTTCGTAAGTTACATCTGGAAATTGCTCTCGTTTCCATTTCGGAATTTCGCTTGGACCAAATGAAAATTTAATTAAATAAATGGAGTTTTTATCAAGTGAACTTAAATCTTTTTTGATTTTTCTGTCAAGTGAATCTACAGCTGCCAAAACGGCTATGATTGAAAAAATACCAATAGTTACACCCAAAAGCGAAAGTAAAGTTCGCAATTTATTACTTCGTAGTGCATTCAAAGCAAAACCAAAACTTTCTTTTAATAATCTGATGTATACAATCATGGTGTAAAATTGACTTAATTACCTTTGTAAAGCAAACAAAAACAAAGCATAAATATTAGTGTAAAATTTATAATTTTTGTTACAATCTTATTCCAAAATTAATTTCAAAAAAACTACTTTTGTGCAACAAACTACAACAACACAATGAATACAACAAAAACAATCAAATCTGCACTCATTTCTGTATTTGACAAAACTGCCTTGGAACCTATTGTCAAAAAATTGCACCAACTCAATGTCACTATTTATTCCACTGGCGGAACGGAGGATTTTATCAAAAATCTTAATATTCCTGTGGTTGCTATAGAAGATGTGACTTCTTACCCATCGATTTTGGGTGGTCGAGTGAAAACATTGCATCCCAAAGTATTTGGTGGAATTTTAAACCGTCAAGACAATGAGACCGATGTACAACAAATGCAAGAATTTGATATTCCTCAAATAGATGTGGTTATCGTGGATTTATATCCATTTGAAAAAACGGTAGCTTCTGGTGCAAACGACACTGATATAATTGAAAAAATTGACATTGGTGGTATTTCGCTCATCCGGGCAGCGGCAAAAAATTTCAAAGACACCTTGATTGTACCCTCTGTAAACGAATATTCTTTATTTTTAGATATCATTTCAAATAATAACGGAGAATCTACGTTTGAACAAAGACAAACATTTGCAAGTAAAGCTTTTAATGTTTCATCACATTATGACACAGCCATTTTCAATTATTTTAATAAAAATCATGAAGAATCTGTTTTGAAGATTAGTGAAACAAAGGGAGATATTTTGAGATATGGCGAAAATCCACATCAAAAAGGATTTTTCTTCGGAAATTTCGAAAAAATGTTTACCAAATTGCACGGCAAAGAACTGTCGTATAATAATTTATTAGATGTTGATGCCGCTGTAAATTTGATGAATGAATTTAAAAATGATAATCCAACATTTGCTATTTTAAAGCACAATAATGCTTGTGGAATTGCAACAAGAAAAACTTTAAAACAAGCCTATCTTGATGCTTTGGAAGCAGATCCAACATCGGCTTTTGGTGGTGTTTTAATTGCCAACAGCAGAATAGATTTGGCTACAGCCGAAGAAATAAATAAATTATTCTGCGAAGTTGTTATTGCACCAAGTTTTGATGACGATGCAGTAGATTTATTAGAAGAAAAAAAGAATAGAATCATATTGGTTCAAAAACAAGTAGATTTGCCAAAAACTTCCGTAAGAAGTTGTCTAAATGGCATTTTGGTTCAAGACAAAGATTTGAAAACAGATTCTAAAGAAGATTTGAAAATAGCCACAACGACATCTCCATCTGATGAAGAAATTGAGGATTTAATTTTTGCTTCAAAAATATGCAAACATACAAAGTCTAATACTATAATTTTAGCAAAAAACAAGCAGTTGTGCGCTTCAGGAACAGGGCAAACTTCAAGAGTTGATGCGCTAAATCAAGCCATTCAAAAGGCAATTTCGTTTCAATTTGATTTGACTGGTGCTGTTCTGGCAAGCGATGCCTTTTTTCCATTTCCTGATTGTGTAGAAATTGCAAATAAGGCAGGAATAACTGCTGTAATTCAGCCAGGAGGCTCCATAAAAGATGAATTAAGTATTGATTATTGCAATAAAAATAATGTTGCAATGGTATTTACAGGAATTCGTCATTTTAAACATTAATTTTATTACTTTTGTGCAACATTTAATATAAACTATTTTAACCATTTCTTAATATGGGATTTTTCGATTTCATGACCGAGGATATAGCAATTGACCTTGGTACCGCAAATACACTAATTATTCACAACGATAAAGTGGTCATTGACAGTCCATCAATAGTGGCTCGTGACCGAATAACAGGGAAAATTATAGCTGTTGGAAAAGAAGCCAGCTTGATGCAAGGTAAAACGCATGAAAATATAAAAACCATTCGCCCATTGAAAGATGGTGTTATTGCAGATTTCGATGCATCGGAACAAATGATAAAAATGCTGATACGTAGTATTCCTGCATTGCAAAAACGTTTGTTTACGCCAGCTTTAAGAATGGTCATTTGTATTCCATCTGGAATTACCGAAGTTGAAATGCGTGCTGTAAAAGAATCTGCTGAACGGGTAAATGGAAAAGAAGTTTATTTAATTCATGAACCAATGGCAGCGTCAATTGGTATTGGTCTAGATATTATGCAACCCAAAGGAAACATGATTGTAGATATTGGTGGTGGAACTACCGAAATTGCAGTTATTGCATTGGGCGGAATAGTTTGCGATAAATCTGTTAAAATTGCTGGTGACGTTTTTACAAACGACATTATTTATTATATGCGTACCCAACACAATTTATTTGTTGGTGAAACTACAGCCGAAAAAATTAAAATTGAAATTGGTGCTGCTATCGAAGATTTGGACTCTCCACCAGAAGATATGTCTGTTCAAGGACGAGATTTACTAACTGGAAAACCAAAACAAGTTGAAGTTTCTTCTCGTGAAATTGCAAAAGCATTAGACAAATCGATACAACGTATTGAAGATGCGGTAATGGAAACCTTGTCTCAAACTCCTCCAGAATTGGCTGCCGATATTTATAATACTGGTATTTATCTAGCCGGTGGTGGAAGTATGCTTCGTGGTTTAGACAAACGTATTTCTCAAAAAACAGATTTACCAGTTTTCATTGCCGAAGATCCTTTAAGAGCCGTAGTTCGTGGAACTGGAATGGCATTAAAAAATCTTACCAAATATAGAAGTATCCTTATAAAATAAGAATTAACAAACGACAGAAATTCAATAGTTGAATTTTAAAAGTACTTTTGAGTTTAGTTCTGAATTTAATTTTCAAAATTTTAATAGTAACAAATGCAGCAAATAATTAATTTTATAGTTAAAAACAGTAACCGCTTACTGTTTTTGTTGCTTTTGATAATTTCTTTGTTTTTGGTAATAAAATCTCATTCTTACCATAGAAGTAAAGTAGTAAATTCAGCTAATATAGTGAGTGGAACCGTTTTTGAAAAAACAAATGAAGTAAAAACATACTTTAGTTTAAAAGAACAAAACGATAAACTAGCCAAGGAAAATGCAGATTTACGAAAATTTCTTTTTAATAAAAAAGACAGTATTTCTGTTCTTTTAAAAGACAGTTTGAAAGGTTATAATAAAATAAATGTAATTCAAACTAGGGTTATTAATAATTCATATAATGTTTCAGAAAATTATTTAACTATCAATAGCGGATCTTTACAGGGAATTAAACCTGATATGGGCGTTATTAATAGTCAAGGAATTGTTGGAATCGTAGAGAAAACTTCGCCAAAATATGCTACAGTTTTGAGTGTTTTAAATGTTAAATCTCAAATAAACGCAAAAATTAAAAAATCAAATCACTTTGGTTCTTTAATATGGAATGCAAAAAATGCAGGATTTGTTCAATTAATTGATATTCCGAGATTAGCTTCCGTAAAAAAAGGGGACACAGTAGTTACAGGTGGAAGATCGACCATATTCCCAGAAAATATTCCTGTCGGAATTATTAGCAGAATTTTTATTGATACACAAACCAATTACTACACACTTGATGTTCGATTGTTTAATGACATGACAAATTTAAATCATGTTTATGTGATTGAAAACAAAGAAAGTGAAGAAATTATTAAACTTGAAAAAGAAACTGTGAAATTAGATGAATAGTGCATTAATCATAAATATCATCCGATTTGTTTTATTGCTAGCAGCGCAAGTTGTCATTTTCAATAATATCAATCTATTTGGGTACATAAATCCGTATCCATACATTTTATTTATATTACTTTATCCAGTAAATTCAAATAAATCTGCCTTATTAGTGGCAAGCTTTTGTTTGGGTTTGGTAGTAGATTTATTTTCAAATTCTGGTGGAATACATACGGCAGCTTGCTTGACTTTGGCCTATGTAAGACCTACTTTTTTTAAATTTGCTTTTGGTTTGAGCTACGAATACCAAACAGTCAAAATAAATGACAGACTTTCGCCTGAAAGATTTACATTTATATTAATATCTATTGCAACGCATCATTTAATACTCTTTTTATTAGAATATTTTAAATTTTCTTTTATATTAAGTGCGCTTTGGAGAACAATTGTTTGTACCATTTTCACGTTAATAGTTTCTATTTTAATTATATATATATTCAAGCCAAATAAGAAATGAGAAAGATCTTACTTCCAGGTATGATTATTGGCGCGGCTATCTTAATCATAGCTCGGCTATTTTTTTTGCAAGTTATTGATGATTCTTTTAAACTTCAATCCGAAAATATTTCGATCAAAATTAAATATGACTATCCAGAAAGAGGCTATATTTATGACAGAAATGGTGAGTTGATGGTTGCAAACCAGCCTTCCTACGATATTATGATTGTTCCTAGAGAAACAAAATCGATGGATACGCTTGAATTTTGCAAATTACTCAATATCAGCAAAGAAAAATTTATCGAACAAGTAAAAAAAGCTGTAGTTTACAGTCCAAGGTTGCCTTCGGTATTTTTATCTCAACTCAATAAATTGGAATATGCAGCTTTTCAAGAAAAAGCAAGAAAATTTGATGGATTTTATATTCAAAAGCGTTCACTACGAGATTACCAAGTCAATGTTGGCGCAAATATTTTCGGCTTTATAACCCAAGCAAATGAGGCCATGGTGAAACAAAATCCTTACTACAAAAGTGGCGATTTACTTGGGAAACAAGGTGTAGAAGAAATGTATGAAAGCGAGTTGCGAGGAGTAAAAGGTGTAAAACACATGCAACGTGATCGTTTCAACAGAGAAATCGGACTTTATAGAGAAGGAAAATTTGATACTATTGCAGTTCAAGGAAAAGATATCACGCTTACCATTGACTCAGAGCTTCAAAAATATGGTGAAGCTTTAATGGTAAACAAGCGTGGCGGAATAGTCGCCATCGAACCTAGCACGGGAGAAATTCTTGCTTTGGTTACCGCACCATCCTATAATCCAAATATTTTGGTTGGCAGACAACGTTCAAGAAATTACACCAAATTGTATAATGATTCTTTAGCCAAACCATTATACGACAGAGGTTTGCTTGCAGAATATCCGCCTGGATCGCCTTTCAAAATGTTAAATGCTTTGATTGCTCTCGATGAGGGTGTTATAGATGAGCAAACTTCGTACACTTGTCATCATGGTTTTTATTATGGCAGAGGTCAATTTATGGGTTGCCATGATGCAGGACCAAGAAACCTAAATAGTGGAATTTATAATTCCTGTAACACCTATTTTGGAAATATTTATTTAAAAACAATCAATAAATATAGTACACCTTCTGAGGGTGTAGATTCATGGAGTAGTCATTTAAAAAGTTTTGGACTCGGACAGTTTATGGGATACGATTTGCCTACTGGAAAACGAGGAAATATTCCAACAGCAAAGACCTATCAAAAAGCTTATCCAAATGGAAATTGGAGAGCCACAGCTATAGTTTCTAATGCAATTGGTCAGGGAGAAATTTTAATGACACCCATACAAATGGCAAATATGATTGCTACCGTTGCCAATAAAGGTTACTATTTTACGCCACATATCATAAAAAAAATAAAAGGTCAAAAAATAGATAAAAAATTCAATACCAAACATGTTACCACCATAAATCCTAAATACTATCCTCCTGTAATTCAAGGTTTATTTGATGTTTATAATTTTGGAACGGCTTCTGGTTTAAAAGTGGAAGGAATAGATATATGTGGAAAAACGGGTACGGCAGAAAATTTTGCAAAAATAGGCACAAAAAGAATACAGCTTAAAGATCATTCTATTTTTGTGGCTTTTGCACCCAAAGAAAAACCCACAATTGCAATTGCAGTATTTGTTGAAAATGGAGGTTTTGGAGCAACTATTGCTGGCCCAATAACAAGTTTAATGATTGAAAAATACATTAAAAAAGAAATAACTCGTAAGGATCGTGAAAAACGAATGTTTGAAATTAGTTTAAAAAATGAATACAATAAATACACTAGAAAATTTTTAGATTCAGTTTTTAAAATGAAAAGAAGAAATGATTCAATAAAAAATGTATTAAAATTAAAAAAATTGGATTCTATCAATAAAAGCAAAACAACACTATAAATGAAAAATCAGAGTGTTTCTAATAATATAGATTGGATAACTGTTATAATATATGTTGTATTGGTCATTTTTGGGTGGATGACTATCTACTCTGCCGACATTACGCCAAACTCTCAATATTATTTTGACTTTAATCAAAATTATGGGAAACAATTAATTTTTATTGGTTTGAATGTTTTTTTAATCACAATTATACTCTCAATTGACGCCAAGTTTTATGAGAAATTTTCAAGTGTATTGTTTGGCTTTTCTCTACTCTTGCTGTTTGGGCTTTTCTTTTTTGGAAAAACCATTGCTGGTCAACGTTGTTGGTATGGTATTGGATCTTTCACACTTCAACCATCAGAATTTGCAAAAGCAACTACAGCACTTGCACTTGCAAAATACTTGAGTGATTCTCAAATAAATTTAAAAAATATCAACCATCAACTAATTGCGTTGCTCATCATTATGTTACCCATTTTTTTGATATTGCCACAACCAGATCCAGGAAGTGCTTTGATATTTGTCATGCTGATTTTAGTTTTAAATCGTGAAGGATTGCCGTCATGGTATTTGTTAACAGGCTTTGCTGCCGTAGTTTTATTTATTCTATCCTTGATTTTAAAACTTCAATTTGTAATTTTAATAGCCGCAATAGCCATTGCAATTCACTATTTCAAATCTAGAAAAGTAAATAGAAACATAATTCTTAGCACCATCGTAATGATATTGGCTACAGGATTTGTTTTTTCAGTTGATTATGTTTTTGAAAATGTTTTCAAGCAACACCACCGCGATCGATTCAATATTTTATTGGGTAAACAAGTTGATATGGACGGTGTGGGTTATAATACAAATCAATCAGAAATCGCTATTGGATCTGGTGGTTGGTTTGGAAAAGGGTATTTGGAAGGCACTCAAACCAAAGGGAATTTTGTACCAGAACAACATACAGATTATATTTTTACGACAATAGGTGAAGAGTGGGGATTTTTAGGATCGCTTGTACTTATTGGTTTATTTGCTGGTTTAATTTTGAGGGTCATTTATTTGGCAGAAAGGCAAAAGACAAAATTTAGTCGAGTGTATGGCTATGGTGTAGCTTCGATTTTATTTACCCATTTTTTTGTAAATATTTCAATGGTCGTGGGCATATTTCCAACTATTGGTGTACCACTTCCGTTTTTATCGTATGGAGGTTCGAGCCTTTGGGGATTTACTATTTTATTATTTATTTTTGTAAAAATGGATGCCAATAAGGTAAACGAGTGGTAGTTATTTTCTAATACCAGAAACGGCTTTAACTATTAAACTTGCAGTTTTTTGACTTGCTCCTGCCCCACCCAATTTTTTTTCTAACTCATTATAATTTTTCAAAAGCTCATTTTTATAATCGGAAGTTAAAATTTTTTCAAGTTCAATTTTGATGTTTTGTGTATTACAATCGTCCTGAATCAATTCTGTAACTACCATTTTATCCATGATAAGATTTACCAACGAAATATATTTTAAAGTAATGACGCGCTTTGCAATTTGATAAGAAGTCCAACTTGCTTTGTATAAAACAACTTCTGGAATTTTAAACAAAGCTGTTTCCAAAGTTGCTGTTCCGGAGGTGACCAAAGCTGCACTTGAAACATTCAATAAATTATAAGTTTGGTTTGATATAAATTTTACTTGGTTTGTTGTTAAAAACTTTTCGTAAAATGAATATTCCTGACTTGGCGCTCCAGCAATTACAAACTGATATTCAGGAAAATAATCCACTACAGATAACATTTCTGAAAGCATTTTTGAAATTTCTTGCTTCCTACTTCCAGGCAAAAGAGCTATAATTGGTCGAGAATCCAAACCATTTTCTTTCCTAAAAACTTCAGCGCCATTTTTCGTACGATTTTGTATGGCATCAATTAATGGGTGACCTACAAATTCGACAGGAAAATGGTGTTTTTTTTCATAAAAATCTTTTTCAAATGGAAGTATGACATACATTTTATCGACATCTCTTTTAATGTCAGTAATTCTGTTTTCCTTCCAAGCCCAAATTTGCGGAGAAATGTAATAATGATTTTGAATGCCTATTTTTTTTGACCATTTGGCAATTCTCATATTAAAACCTGGGTAATCAATAAAAATAATGGCATCTGGATTAAATTTTAAAATATCGGCTTTACAAATTTTTATATTATTCAGAATGGTCTTTAAATTCAAAACTACTTCCAAAAACCCCATGAAGGATAAATCACGATAATGTTTCACGAGTGTACCACCTGTATTTTTCATTAAATCGCCTCCCCAAAATCTAATGTCGGCAGCAACATCCTCTTGATAAATATTTTTCATTAAATTTGAACCATGCAAATCGCCCGAAGCTTCACCAGCAATAATATAATATTTCATTTTTTAAAATTATAGGTTTGATAAATTAGACAAAAATCGTGATAACGGTTAACAAAATAGTTACCAAAACCACACCACGAGCCATCAGTTCTTTGTCGAATTTGAGTAAAATAAAAAAAGCAATAATATTCAATATGGCTCCCAAAGTAATTATTTTACCAAGAAACCCACGGCTAGACATTCCTTTAATTCCTTCAGTAAAACCAGTTTCAGTAAAAAACTCCATAAAGAAAAACATACCCACAAAAGTGGTTATAAAACCAATGATTACACCAAATAACAAATCTATTTTTTTCATAATTTAAGTACTAACTTTATAATTCCCAACCATTCAACTGTTGCATAGCATGGTAAGCGGTCATATCAAACTGCACTGGAACAACAGCTATATAACCGTTTTCAAGCGCCCATTCATCTGTATCTTCGCCTTTATCTTGGTTTACAAACTCTCCAGTTAACCAATAATAATCTTTTCCTTGTGGTGTTTTTCGTTTGTCAAATTTTTCCATCCACATGGCTTTTGCTTGCCTGCAAATTTTAATTCCTTTCAGATCGGCTGTCTTTTTCTTAGGAAAATTAACATTCAAAACCACACTGTCTGGTAATCCGTTTTTCAAAACTTCCAATGCAATTTTTTTCATAAATGGCTTAAAAGTTTCAAAATCTGCTTTCCAATCATAATCGCATAATGAAAAACCAATGGCAGGAATGCCTTCAATTCCAGCTTCAACAGCCGCACTCATGGTTCCAGAATAAATTACATTTATAGAAGAATTTGAACCATGATTGACTCCCGAAACACATAAGTCTGGTTTTTGTTTTAAAATTTCATTCACAGCCAATTTAACGCAATCTACAGGCGTTCCAGAACAACTATATTCTGTAACTACAGCATCTTTGTCTGAAATTTTTTCCAAATGCAAAGTGCTGTTAATTGTTATGGCATGACCCATAGCACTTTGGGGACTGTCTGGCGCAACTACAACTACAGTTCCAATTTCCTGCATGACTTCAATTAAGGATCGAATTCCTGGCGCAGAAATGCCATCATCATTGGTAACTAAAATTAAAGGTTTTTTCATTATTTTTAAAAAAGAGTAATACAAAATTTAACATAAAATAGTTCGGCTAAATTAATCATTTTTCGGCTCAAGATTTTATATTTGTATCTTTAACAAAAAATTATGCGGTAGTAAATTTTATTGGAATAATTTTTTATGTACTTTCGTTATTATTATGAATGCAATTTATGAATTTATGAAAAGGAATTATAAAATACTTTTGGTTACAGTAGTAATGTCTGCTGCTTTGTGGAGTTTTGTGCCAAAAAACCAACCAGATCCAGAAAAAGACAAAACATTATTAGGGTTAATTGACTTTGTAATTACAAATGGACATTACAATGCAGCTCCGATGGACGATAAATTTTCAAAAAGTTTATTTAAAAGTTATATGGATGCGCTAGATCAATCCAGAAGATTTTTTCTTGAATCTGATATTAATGAATTCAAAAAATATGAGTTGGAAATAGATGATCTTATCAAAAATAAAGATTTGTCATTTTTTGAACTAACTTACAATCGATTACAAAAACGCATACGAGAATCAAAAGTTGTATATAAATCAATTAGTGATAAACCGTTTGATTTTTCTGTAGATGAAAATTTCAACTTAGATAGTGATGAAATATCTTTTGCAAAAAATTATACAGAACTTAAAAACAGATGGAGACTACAAATAAAATTATCTGTGCTTTCTTCTGTGACCGATAAATTGAAGTTGGAAGCAGACAAAAAACTGAAAGATCCAAAATACAAATCAAAAACATTAAAGGAAATTGAAAAAGAATCCAGAGAATCATCAGTAAAATCTCTTGATGACTATTTTGATTTTATCGAAGATGTGGAAAAGAAAGATTGGTTCGTAGTATTTATAAATGCCATGGTTGTTCAATTTGATCCTCATACTTTCTATTTTGCTCCTGAAGAAAAAGAACGTTTTGACATTAGTATGAGCGGAAAATTGGAAGGTATTGGTGCAAGACTTCAAAAGAAAAATGATTTCACAGAAATATCGGAATTAATTTCTGGTGGTCCAGCTTGGCGTGGAAAAGAACTGGAACCCGGAGATGTTGTCATGAGAGTTGCCCAAGGCGATGCCGAAGCGGTAGATGTGGTTGGAATGCGTCTTGACGATGTGGTTAAAAAAATAAAAGGAAAACGTGGTACCGAAGTTAAATTGACTGTTAAAAAAGTTGATGGTACTATAAAAATTATTTCAATAATTCGAGATATTGTTGAAATTGAAGAGACCTATGCAAAATCGAGCGTTGTTGAAAAAGACGGAAAAAAATATGGTATCATTTATTTGCCTAAATTTTATATCGATTTTGAAAATGATGACAATAGGGATTCTGCAAAAGATGTGGCTATCGAAATTCAAAACTTGAAAAAAGCTGGAGTTGAAGGAATTGTTATGGATTTACGTGATGATGGTGGTGGATCTTTAAAAACAGCAGTCGAAATTACTGGATTGTTTATAAAAGAAGGACCAGTGGTTCAAATAAAATCTTCTCAGAAAAATAAAGAAATCTTGGAGGACAAAGACGTAAGAGTACAATGGGATGGTCCACTAGTAGTAATGATTAATAATTTTTCGGCTTCTGCATCAGAAATATTTGCAGCCGCTATTCAAGATTATAGCCGAGGAATAATTATTGGAAGCAAGCAATCTTACGGAAAAGGAACCGTTCAAAATGTGATCGATTTAAACCAATTTGTGAAAGGAAATACCATGGGTGATTTTGGAGCTTTAAAAACCACTACTCAGAAATTTTATAGAGTGAATGGAGGATCTACCCAGTTGGAAGGCGTAACTAGTGATATACCATTACCAGATAGATATTCTTATATAAAAATTGGCGAACGCGATGAATTGAATGCTATGCCATGGGACAAAATTGATGCTGCCAATTACCAATCGCTGAACAATGTAGAAAACTTTAATAGTGTTATCGAAAAAAGCAAAAAAAGGGTATCAGAAAATGTACAATTTCAGCTTATTGATGAAAGTGCGAAATGGGTAAATGATAGAAAAGATGATGATGTGGTGAGTTTGAACATTGATAAATTCCAAAAAGAACAATCAATTATAGAAGCAGCATCCAAAAAATTTAAAGCCATTGGAAATTATGATAATAAATTAAGTTTTTATTCTAAAAACGATCTTGTTATAGCAAAAGACAGTGTTTCCATCCGAAAAAGAAAAGATTGGTACCAAAGTCTTAAAAAAGATGTTTATGTGGAAGAAGCTTTGAGTGTACTAGGCGATATTAAGAAAAATATCATAGTTAAAAAACCAATTGCAGTTAAAGCAAAAAATTCAAAATCTGAGAATTATAAAGTGACTATAAAATAGTTAACTAAATTCAAAATGTAACAAAAAAGCAACTTTTAAAAGTTGCTTTTTGTTTTTAATGGAACACCTTTGTAGATTTGCAATTATACCAATTATGTATATAAAATAGTTTAATTAATATTAGCTGTTTTTTTATAATAATTAGACTAATATATAAATATATTTTGTATATTTATTTATGGCAAAATCAAAACGAATAATAGTCAAAGAGAGTGAAGTAGAACTTTGTAAATTAAGACTAAAACAACCTGTTCATTTGAGAAAAAGAATCGATTTGTTGTCAGTTTTAAAAAGGAGTGAAATTTCATTAAGCAAGTTAGAGTTGGCAAAAGTTCTAAAGATCAATCATAATACTGCACAAAGATGGAGAAACTTATATTTTGAAAAAGGCATTGATGGTCTTTTATTTTATGGCAGAATTGGATTCAAACCCTCTATAATAAGTAAGGAATTGCATTTAGAAATACAGGCAAGATTGAATTCTCCAAAAGATGCTTTTACTTCTTATATTGATTTAATACAATGGATTACAGACAATTATATGCCTCAAGGAATTAATTACCAAACCATAAATAGCTATGTGAAAAGAAATTTTGGTGCAAAACTAAAAGTTGCCCGCAAAAGTCATATCAATAAAAATCAGGATGATAGTGATGCTTTTAAAAAAACTTCAAATTAATACTTGAACACGCATTGAGCGACGCTTTACAAGAATTTACAACCTTTAATCTATATGTTCAAGATGAAAGTCGATTTGGATTATTTACAAGAAACGGAAAAGCATTAACTGCTCTGGGGGTAAAACCCATCTGTACTTATCAAAACGTATTTAAATCTACTTATATTTTTGGTGCGTTTTCACCCTACAATGGTGATAGTTTGGTTATGGAATTACTGTTTTGTAATGGTGATAATTTTACTCAATTTTTATTTAAATTTTGGTTTTCGTGATGTGCTTCGCAGTTCAAATCTTCTCGAATGAACTTTCAGATAAAAACCCAACAGAGTATAAGGTTGTTATTCTGGATAATGGTCGTTTTCATAAAGGTAAAAAACTAGAAATCCCTAAAAATATAAAATTAGTTTTTTTACCACCATACTCACCTGAACTTAATCCTGCTGAATTGGTGTGGTTAAATATGAAAAGAAAAACTACTAATAAAGTATATAAAACAATGGAAGAATTAAAAAAAATATAGAGCAAATAATCAAGGAATTATTAACATCAGAATTTATTGAAAACCTCTGCGGGTTTGGCTATTTTTTTGATTAATTCAGACTGTATTATATACATAATTGGTATTATTTAGCTATAAAAAATAATTACACCCAACGGATTAAGTTATATAATTTTAAAACAAAAAATCCCCATCAAATATATGATGAGGATTTAATAGAATCTGAAACGAGTTCAGATTAAAGAAAGGCGACGACATACTCTCCCACAAAATTGCAGTACCATCTGCGCAGGCGGGCTTAACTTCTCTGTTCGAGATGGGAAGAGGTGAGCCCCGCCGCAA
>NZ_JANLVD010000085.1:0-15955 GCF_031363805.1 Flavobacterium sp.
AAAATATTTAGACGAATATTTTTATAGATTAAATCGTTCGATTTATAAAGAAACAATATTCGACAATCTATTCAAAAGATTGGTAAGCCATAAACACTATGGTTGGAATCAAATAGTAGTAATTAAGTAAGTAACTCGATAATTTTTTAAGATATTCTAGTTTAAAAATGGATTTTTTTAAACATAAATTGTATGTAGGAATAGCAATTGTAAGTTTTATTTCATTATTCTTAATGACATATTTTTTCTTTCAAATGGAAAATAAATTTCGGCTTGAGTTTTTGAAAATTGGATTTTTAGTTTTAATATATCCATTTCTTCGGAAATATTTTTTTTTGAAAATGGTTATAGTAAGTTTCTGTATTACATATATTACTGTATACATTCCTATTTTTTCAAAAAATATTAATTTGATAGACTCTTGGATTTTAATATCACGAAGATTTTTAATTGTAGTGTGTTTGTTGATTCCTTCTGAGATTGTTGATGTTAAGATGGATTCCAAAACATTATTTACATTGCCACAAAAAATTGGAATTTTCAAAACTAAAATATTAGGATATTTTTTATTGCTAGGGTTTATAGTACTTGAATTTTTTGGATTATCCTTGATAGTCAATATTTCAATTGGAATTATTGTGGCTATTTTTATATTTTTTTCCAACGAAAACAGAACCAAAACTTACACCAATTTTTGGGTAGAAAGCATTCCTATTTTGTGGTTATTTTTGTTGCTTATTTTGCGAAATTTAAAATTTGACATTGAATCTTAAATGCAAACAATTTTATTTTTTATAGCATACAATACCAGTCCAATTCTAGTTTTTAATTCTAGTTTTTGGAATAAATTTTCTCGATAACCATCAATTGTTTTTGGACTAAGGCACATGCCATCTGCAATTTCTTTGTATGTTTTTTCGGTGCAAGCCAATTTTATAAATTCGACTTCTCTTTCTTTCAATAAAACTTTGTTATCATTATTGCCCAATTTATTGATAAGCAATCCTGAAATCATTTCAGTGTAATAAAATCCTTTGTGATAGACTTCCAATAACGCTTCTTTAAACATGGTTGGATGTGTATCTTTTAGCAAATAACCCTTGGCACCGTTTGTTATCATTTTCATTATAGTATCTTCATCATCATTTACAGAAAGTGCTAAAACTTTGAGATCTGGTTGGTTTGCCTTTAACCATTTCATGGTTTCAACTCCATCCATAATTGGCATATTTACATCGAGCAAAACAATATTGGGTTTTTCAAATTCATCAGCAGAGAATGAGTTTATAAACTCTTTGCCATTGCAATAGCTACCTGTAACTTCAAATTCTTTAAAAGTTCCTATTAAATAAGCAAGTGATTGCGAAAATAAAAGATGGTCATCTACAATTATTATTTTAATTTTTTCCATGATTTTAAATATAATCTTCTGTTTTTATAGGATAATCAATCATTAAAACGGTTCCTTTGTTTGCATCTGAATAAATGGTAAAATCGGCTCCAATCAAATCGGCTCTGGTTTCAATATTTGAAAGTCCTGAACCTTTTGGGCTGTTTTCAATATCAAATCCATTGCCTGTGTCTATAATATCGATTTTGCAATTATTTTCTGAAAACAAAATATTAATAGTAATGCTGTCGCTGTGAGAATGGCGTAATATATTGGAGATGGCTTCTTGCAAAATTCTATAAATAATGGTTTCATGTTCTTTGTTAATAGGTTGAATCTCGCCATCAATATTTAGTTTGCATTTTATTTTTTTGAGTTGTTTTATTCTTTCCAGATCTTCAGAAATTGCGGCAATAAAGCTAGTGTTTAAAAATATATCTCCATTCATTATTTTGGATAACAATCTAATTTCATTTAAAGATTTATTTACCAATTCTTTGATATTTTTTAAATCTTTTTTAGAATAATGGTCTTCGCTTTCAATAATAATATTCATGTGCATTAAAGCTACTGAAAGTATTTGACCAATATTATCGTGAAGTTCTCTGCTAACATTGGTGAGTGTTTGTTCTTTTATTTCAATTTTCGATTTGGTGAGTTCAGATTGAAAAAGCAATTCAGCTTCCATTTTATCCATTAAGAATTTGGATTTCTTTTTCTGAAAAAAAAAGAACAAAATAAATACTGTTAGCAATAGTGTAAATAATACTATACTAAAGGAAATTATTAATAATTGTATTTCTTCTCGCTCCATATAAAACCAATTATAAAACAACTATGCATTAACAAATTTAAAACAAATAATACCAAATTAAATACTGCATCATTATTTTCAAGTAAAAAAAACATACTTGTAAACATAAATGGCAAAAAGGAAACGTGAAAAATTAATATTCCAATAACAAACCAAAAATATATTGATCTTTTAAAATTTAATATCATTTTAGAGTTTAATATTTCAAATAAATAGAGGAATGACAGTAATAATATTATTAAAACTCCAACCACGAAAACATAAGTAAATGGACTGGCTAGATTTCTTTGAACGAAAAGAAAGTTGAATCCATAAAAAAGAACGTATATTATCAGCGAAACTGATGCTATTCTTTGATTTCTAATTTTTATAAGTAACAATTTTAATAACACTATGTAATAGGTAAAGCTAATTAATATGTAAAAATTGTAAATAGGAAAATTAACTATTCCTGTCCAATCATTTATGTTAGTACCTATATAATCAATAATAAAAGCAAGCCAAATAAAATACAACAAGGATTTAGCCTTATTATTAGGGAGTTTGTTATAAAAAAAAACTCCTGGAATAGCAGATAATAAGGCTAAATACGTTGTATATTGGCTTAAATTTTGTAGCATTTACTGAATTGTTGGGTATTCGATTTTTGGCGGGTGTCCCATTCCTCCATAATTCAAAGGTTGAACTTCTGTGACATCTACATTTTCCTCAGTTGCTGGTCTAGATTGAAATCTTTGCATTGTATTTTCATTTTTTAATACATTCACTCGCTTCATAGTTGGTGACAAAAATATGGTAGTCAAGCCTGCTTTGTGCTGATAGGTAACTGTGTCGTTTGGATAAACGCCCAAATAAAACCGTATTCCATTAATTTCTTTGTTGCTTTTTTTGGCCTCACATTTTGCATAATAAAGGTAACTTTCCAATTCTTCAATAGAATACCAAGCGGCATTTGCATCTAGTCGATTGATGCTTTGTTCAATAATACCAGAACGCTCTCGAATATATCTTTGATTTAAATCTTTAGCCAAATCTTGACTAATTAATTGTTTTGGAGGCTCAGGATTTTTTTCGCAAGAAGTTAAAGCAAAAAGAGATCCTACAACTACTGTAATAAATTTCATTTTTTTCATTTTTTTGTTTTTAGTTATTATTTCTACAAATGTATTTTTAATGGTTTTCTGTAGCAAGGGGAAATATACCCTTTTTCTCTCACTAATTTATGTTTTTTTTTATAGTTAAAAAACTGCTTTAAAAAAGGGTTAATTACCTCTTTTGCAGCATGATATAATAATTCAATTTTACCAAATCAAATTAGTGCACAAATTGATAGGTGAAATCTGAAAAACCTTTAAAGAGTAAGAAACAATTAAAAATACTAGAAATTATGAGTTTATATCATGAAGTTTTTCAAGGGGAATCGTTCAGCGAACAAGATTACTTTGAAGCAGTTAGATATGTTTTAGGACCTGAATATTCAAATTTAGGAGAAAGTGAATTAGAAAATGTGCTTTTATCAAGAGTTGACCAAATGTCTGAAAGCGAAGCAGAAAACTTTTGGTCGAGCTTAGGAAATGTAGCAAGTAACATCGGTTCTGGCGTACTACGTGCAGTTTCTGCTGCTGCTCCTATTGTAGGAACGGCTGTTGGTACTTACTTCGGAGCGCCACAAATAGGCGGTGCGCTGGGAGGTTTAGTAAGTAATTTGGCAGGATCTGGAGCAACAGCTTTGTCAAATTATAATCAGCAAAATCAACAAAGACAGCAACAACAGGCACCACAAAGACGATATGCACCGCAACAACAACAGCCTCAATATCAAAATCCACCATCGCAATTTAGACAGACTTTTAATAATACAGGTCGCTATTTAGCCAATGCCGGAAGAGCCGCTTTGCCTGCAATTAACCAATACATTCAGGATAATCCAGTACAATTAAATCCACAAGCGAGACAAGATATTGGTAGAGTTCAAAATTTATATGGACAATTGGGCGGTATAATCAACAATCCACAATTTCAAGCAGGACAAGCACAACAAAGTTTAGGAACCGCTAGTCCAAACGCACCAATTGAAAGTCACTCGTTTGCCGAATTGATTGAAAATGTAAATTATTTGACAGAGAACATTTTGTATGAATACTACAATGGTGGTTTTATTCCAAGTGAAGATTATTTTGTAAACGATTATGGTCAGTTTGTAGGTAGCAATGCGCCAAGCAGAATCAATCGAGTACAAACATCTATTGCAAGTTTATAATTATTAAAAAAGATGGCTATGGAAGCGTATATACAAATGTTGAAAGATCAAAATCCAGAAATGGCAAAATATTTTGAGATGATGCAACCCATGATGGAAAAAAAAGAAACTATTGAAGAAACTCCTTTTATTGATTTGGAATTGGAAGAAAAAATCAAAAAAATCAAAAGGGTAAACCAAAAGCTTTTCACCATTGTAGAGGAATTAAAAGCACAATTAAATTTTGAATTATCGCAAAACGATGACTTAGCAAAAGCCATTGGCGCTTGCACCGAATGTTTTGGAGAAAACAAAGATTGTACGGAATGTTTTGGAACTGGAAAACCAGGAAACAATGTGCCTGATTTTATTCTTTTCAACAAGTATGTACAACCAGCTATATTAAAATACAACAAACATTATTTCAATAAAAATTAAATACATATTAACAATTAAAAATTAAAGTTATGAGCTATTACGAAAGTTATTTAGACGAAGATTTATTAAACGAAGATTTATTAAATGAAGATTTACTAGAAAGTTATGGAGAAAGTTTTGACGAATCAAGATCAAACAGAAGACCATTCAGCAGAATTAATCCTTCTGTAAGTCCAGGTGTAAGACAGCGTTCAAATTTTGGAAACAATTTAAGTGGGAAAGCTGCTGATTATGCAACAAAAAGCGATTTAAAAAAATCATTAGATAGTATTTCTAAAGATGTAAATGAACTTAAAACCACCACTATTGCAACCAACAAAGCATTGGTTTCATTAGATGCAAAACACACAGAATTAGCAAAGATTGATGCAAGAAAAGGCGAAAATCAAACTAAAGTGTTGAAAAATATGCAAATGATGAGCATGATGGGTTCGTTATTAAATCAACCAAAGTTGAAAGTTGAAAATCTTCAAGTTGTTCAAGCTACAGCCGATACACCTGAACATATAGTTGTAAAGCCAGGTACAAACCCAATTGAGGTTGATATGACTATGTCAGTAATCATGTCAATGATGACTACAGCTGGTGATTCAGGTTCAGGAAAATCATCAGATAGTATGAGTACTTTTTTACCATTGATGTTGCTTATGAACAAAGATAGTTCTAGCAACAATATGTTACCATTAGTACTTATGATGACTATGAACAAATAAAAAATACTTGGGCGGCAAAATACTGCTGCCCAATATTTCATTTTTTAACAATTAAATATAAGAAACTATGAATCCACTTAATCTAATTATGAGTTATTTTATAGCAAACAGCAGAGCTGAATACTATAATGTAAAAGATCCACAAGAAATTCAAAAAACCGGGCTTATTGCTGGAATGATATCCACCAATCCAATAATCAGCTATTTGCTCATTGAAAATAAAGCAAAAGAATTGCAAGTAATTCCTGCTAGAAATCCTGCTCCAACTGGAACAGCAACTCCTGCAATTCCTGCAATTCCAGCACCGAAAGCAACTACTCCAGATCCTATTTTGGTAAAATTGGAAGAGCTTGATAAAAAATTGGGCGAGAATCAAAAAGCCATTACAGAGCTTAACAAAAAGGCAGAGTCTATCGAAAAATCTTCACAGGAAAACAAGACCGCAATAGAAAGCATTAATACCAAAATTGTTGAATTGCCAAAAGTTATAGATAGAATAAATGTGCTTGAGAAAAAGGTTGAAATGCTAAGTGCTGTCAAACCCGCCGTTGTTGCTGAAGTAAAACCATTAACAAAAAAATAAAAATGCCATGGAAACTATTAGTGTTAATAAAACCGATGAGGTGTTGCAAACGCTCAAAAAAATAGATAAAAAAATAGATCTATTAGAAGCAAAAAGTATTGAAAATATATCAAAACTTATGGATGATAAATTTTCAAAGAATTTTCTAAAAGTTGGAAGTATTCAAACACAAAAACTTTCAGATGAATTGGATTTTGAAATTAAAGATATTCAATTAAAAAATGAAATTGAAAAGTTTGCGAAACGTAAAAAAGACATTCAAAAATTACTTTTAGACAAAAATATTCAAAAACTATCCAAAAATGACCAAGAAATTTTATCTAAACTTGATAAAATATCTAGTAAAGGTGGGATTTTAGATAGGTTTTTAAAATCTCTAGAAAAGGATGGAGACTTCTCTTATTTTAATTTATTGTCAAGTTCATTCTTATCAAGTTCGATTTTCGATATTGAACGTAAATTATCGGATTTAGCTAAAATCTCAGAACCCATAATTCCTTAAATCATGGATCCCCGACTCAAAATAATATTATATGGAAATCCAGAAGAGGAGCTTTCATTATTGATGCGGCTATCAAATACAAAACAGTATCCAAAAAATTGCAAAGTGATTTCGCAATTTGGAGATATTATTAGTTGTAGAATAATAAGAAAATTTTTGAACAAAGTTTATAACAGTCCAGAAGTTAAAAGCCTAAAAGCCCCGAGAGTAATTCCGTCAGACGATGTTTTGAGTGAAAAAGTTAGAAGATACAAATGCAAGTCAAAAATACAAAACAATGAAAATGAAACATCGAAAGTGGTTTTTGGCATAGTCGATTTTGGGTTCGATTTTACACATCCTGATTTTATAAATAATGGAAAAACCAGATTTGAAAAAATTTGGGTACAATCAGAAAAAAACGATGGCAACAAGTTTGGATACGGCAAATATATTAATGAAAATCAGTTAAATGATGCTTTGGACAGTGACTTTCCATTCAAAAAAATTGGCTATCATCCTGGAAAATCAGATTTGTTTGGAACAGGATCTCACGGAACGCATGTTTTAGGCATTGCTTGCGGAAATGGAAGTGTAGCCAACAAAAGTTTTGCGCCTAACTCCACCATAATAGCGGTTGATATGGGATCAAATTTGGTCAATGGTTCCAATTTATCCCTTGGAGATTCTGTAAAGTTAATTGAAGGATTGGATTTTATTTTAACCGAAGCAGGAAATCGTCCAGTCGTAATTAATATGAGTCTTGGCGGTCATGGTGATGCACATACAGGACAAACACTAGTGGAACAAGCTATTGACAATGTGTTAATTTCTCGCAATAGCACGGCAATAGTACAAAGTACAGGCAATTATCATCAAGCGAAAGCACACACTTATGGCGATATCAAAACTAATGGAAAAATTAAAATTCCATGGATGTTCAAAAAAAACGACAGAACACCAAACGAAATGGAGATTTGGTATGATGGTGAAGATGTTTTAAGTGTGAATATTTATGATGATAATGGAAAATTATTATTGTCATCGACTCCTTTTAAAGATGAAATAATTGTAAAAGACAACCAAGAAGTTGGAATTTGTTTGCACAGAAGCAATGAACCCAACACACACAAAAATCAAATAGATATTTTAATTAACGGCAAATTAAACTCAAAATATTGGACTATTGAACTCATTGGAAAAAAAGTGAATAATGGAAGATACCATTGTTATATTGAAAGAGACGATAGTGGACAATCTATTTTTTTGCCACAAATAGTCAATCAAACACATACAACCAATTCTATTTGTAACTCCAAATACAGTATTGTAGTCGGAGCTTATGATCAAACAGATGATAACAAATCAATATTACCATTTAGCAGTTCAGGACCAACAGTCGACGGCAGAATGAAACCCGAAGTTTTGGCTCCAGGATTTAAAATAAAATCGTCTTGTTCTTCATCAAGTAGACAAGCTCGTGCTTCAAATAAATTGTGCTCAAAAAGTGGTAGCAGTATGGCGGCTCCTTTCGTAGCTTCATTGGTTATTAAAATTCTTGAAAAAGAGCCTAATTTGAATATCAAGCAAATTAGAGAAAAATTATTTAAAGCTTGCGATCCAGCTGTTTTTGCTAAAAATAATTTGGAAATTTTTAGAGCAGGAAATGGTTATGTAAATCCAAACAAAATAATCAACTAAAAAATAGTATCATGGAAAATTATATTACAAATTATAGAAGAAATAATTTCAACAACAATTTATATGAATCAATAAATTATTTCAATGAAAGCGATGACGAATCGCTCCACCAACCACTTATTACAAATGCTTTTCTTTTTAGAAGAAATGCAAACAATGCCAATACTTTAAACGTAATTTTTGAAGGCGATTCTTGGCTCGATTATCCAATTCCTAACATACTTGATTTGTATGATACTATTTCAGATAGAAACCAAAGGTTAAATTTAAACAGTTTGCACCTAGCGAAATTTGGCGAAACCACTACCGATATGTTCAATGATAAAGCAAATTTCGTTCAATACATTAGTAATTATAGAATTGACAGAATATATTTTAGTGGTGGTGGGAATGATGTTTTTCCGCAACTCGGAGCTATTTTAAATCCTGGAATTACAAGGTTTGGCAATAACTTTTTTACTAATCAATCTAAACTAAATGATTTGCGAAATACCGCATCAGGTGACGAACTATATAAAAAATGTATTTTATATAAAAGATATTTAAATACTAGCGCATTCGAAAGTGCACTTTTTAATTCAACAAACTTAAATGGAATTTTCAATACAATTGCAACAAATTATTTAGGATTTGGAAGTATTGTAAATTCCCATTCAACACCAAATACCGTATTTTATATGCATACCTATGATTATCCACTGTATAAATTGGGTGTAAGACCGTCATTACTTAATGTAAGCTTGCCACTTGGACCTTGGATAAAACCTGTATTTGATCGTTTGCAAATAAATGATGAAATTTTAAGATGTTACATCATAATCAGACTTCTTGACAAATTTCATTATTTGTTAAACACTATAAAAGCAACATTCATTTGTAGGGGATTTCAATTTCAAACTCAAATTATAGATTTTCGCGGCCTACTTGATGGCTCACAATACTGGAGAGACGAAATACATCCCAACTCAGCTGGAGCAACAAGATTATCAACTAGAGTTAATTTTTAATCTTAAAACTACAGTCATGAGATTTAGAAACACACAAAATGACTTAACTGTAACGGCAATATGCGGCACAACTTGCTGCTTATTGTCGTTTCATATAGATGTTAAGAAGACCAAAGGATTGCTCGGTTTTGCTATTGAAAGAGAAGATAAAACGGAAAATGAAAAATATTTCCTCAAAGGCTTTAAATATTTTGAAGAAACTAGATTAACCGCTGGCAATGAACAATTATTCACTACATTCGAGCAACCCATACAATCTTTTTTATGGGAAGATTTTACAGTCAAAGCCAAACATGAATATGTTTACAGCATTATCCCAGTTTTTGGAAAACCGAAGCTTCTCAAATATGGAAAAAGTTGCTCAATTACTGTAAATACACCAAGCCATGAGTTGGCTGAGCATGAAGTTTATTTTAATAGAGGCGTGGCTGGAAGCAATGCCTATGCTAGCAAATTCAAAAATAAAAGACCTAGTGAAATGGCTCCAGATGAAAAGGAAACTGCACTTAAGTGGCTTTCCAGAGGTCTTTTTGAAGCTTTAATTGGATTTATAAATTCTGCAAAAGACAATCAATATCAATTGCGGGCTGCTCTTTACGAATTTGAATATCGTCCAGTACTTGAAGCTTTTAAAACTGCTTTCGAGGATAGAAATGTGGACGTTCAAATTGTTTACGACTCCAGAGGACAAAAAGAAAAAAACGAAGAATCCATTTCATTAGTCAATCTTCCTGCATCAATATTAACTCCGCGTACCAAAAATTCAAACTATATTTCCCATAATAAATTCATTATTTTATTAAAAAATAATGTACCAATTTCAGTTTGGACTGGTTCTACAAACATTACAGAAAAAGGAATTTTTGGACAATGCAATACTGGTCACATTATAAAAAATGAAAATATTGCTCAAAAATATTTTGAATACTGGAAATGCCTTCAATCCGATCCTGAATTGACTACAATTAAAAATAAAGCTTTTGAAATTCAAAAAGAATTAAGATTTGATGAAATTCCAAATGGAACATCTGTTTTTTTTAGCCCTAGAAAAAGTAAAGACATTCTTAAAACTTATTCGGATTTTATTAATAACTCCAACTCATTAATATGTGGTATGTTTCCTTTTTCTTTTAATAAATTGATAAAAGAAGCAGTTACAAAACAAACCGATCAGTTAAAATACATTTTGATTGACAAAGAAGATAAAAATACAACATTGGTAACAGACGATTTTGATAATATTATAGTTTACGGCGGGTATTTTGAAGAACCATTGTTCGATTGGTTGAAAGAAAAAAGCGCGGGAGGTTTGTTTAAAAGCGGCACCAATTTTATCCATAATAAAATTATGTTGATAGATCCTATGGGCGAAAATCCAATTGTTGTTATAGGTTCTGCAAATTTTAGCGATAATAGCATTTCCAATAACGATGAGAATACTTTGATTATAAAAGGAAATAAAGATTTAGCAGATATGTATCTAACAGAATTCGTAAGGGTTTTTAATCATTATTATGTGCGTCAAATTGCAAAAAAAATGACCCAAACCAATAATCGAAATCCATTGCATTTGTTTACAGATTCAAAAGATTGGGTTCCTACTTTTTATAAATTAACCACTTTAAAAGGCAAAAGAAAAAAATTGTATGATAATATGGTGGTTTAATTATCAATAAAAAAAACGCCTCAATTTTCATCGAGACGTTTCCTTCAATTAAAAAAAACCAATTAATTATTAAGAACAATATTAAAAGTAAGACCATTTATAGTAAAAACTGCTAGGTTGTCGCAAGTTCCATTTCCATAATCTAAAGTGGCCGTTTTACCATTTCTTTCGAATGTAATAATGCCTTTTGATAAAATACTTGATTGAGGATAGCAAGAAAATTTTACAATTATCGGAGTTGTAATTGTGCTGGTTTGTACAGATGCATTCGGATAAGTAGTAGTCCAACTTCCAGTTACCTGGTACACATTGTCAGATAATGAAGCATTGCCATATCCTGCAATAATTTCTCTAACTCTTGTTCCAACTCTTGTAAATATTCTTCCATCAGGAAAAGTAGCGGTCATATCCATATTCATCGTAACAATTGGATGGCTGGTAGAAGCGGCAGTTGCGGCGCTCATAACTCTGGTAAATGTTTTATTTCCATTAACTAAAATGGCATTATGATAAAAATTGACGAATTGATAATTGATTGTGTGTGTCGTAGCACTTGGATTGTAAATAAAAGTAATTACTATTTTTCCTTTAAGCACATTTCCATTTGGAAGTGGACAGCCAACTGTTCCAAAATCAATAGTCTTAGTTATCAATGAACCTACAGTTGGTGTTGTTCCAAACGCTGGAACTCTAGAAATTGTGGCGCATGCAGGCGAGAAAGTTTGGGCAGTTTGTGTGCTTTTACCCGTAATACCATCATCTGTGGTTAAATTTTCTTCAACCAATTGAGACAAATCATCGTTCATTATATCCAACTTAGCATTGACAACCGCTTCATCGGCTTTAAAATATTGTTTGTCAATTACATCCGAATTGTCTTCTTTTGAACAACTCATTGCCAGTAAACTCAACACCGTTGAGAACATTAAAATTTTAATTTTCATAATAAATAAATTTAGGGGTTTTTAATTAAGACACAAATAAATAAAAAAGGTTTAATTAAATTTTAAAAAAAACTTAAAACTTTAATATTACCTTTGAAAAGTATATGGATATTACTTCGCAAATAAAAAAACCCATACAAAAGGAAATGGAACTTTTTGAAAAAAAGTTCTACCAATCCATGACCTCAAAAATTGCGCTCCTCAATCGAATCACTTATTATATTGTAAATAGAAAAGGAAAACAGATGCGCCCTATGTTTGTTTTTTTGACCGCAAAAATGATTTCTGATGGTCAAGTTTTAGAACGAACTTATCGCGGTGCTTTGGTTATAGAATTGATTCATACTGCAACATTGGTACATGATGATGTGGTTGATGACAGCAATCGCCGTCGCGGATTTTTCTCCATCAATGCGCTTTGGAAAAATAAAATTGCAGTTCTGGTGGGCGATTATTTGCTCTCAAAAGGATTGTTGCTCTCTATTGATAATGGCGATTTTGATTTGTTAAAAATAATTTCAGTAGCCGTTCGTGAAATGAGTGAAGGCGAATTACTTCAAATTGAAAAAGCACGACGATTGGATATCACTGAGGATATTTACTACGAAATTATCCGTCAAAAAACAGCTACTTTAATTGCGGCTTGTTGCGCTTTGGGAGCAAAATCAGTTTCTGATGATGATGTGCAAGTAGAAAATATGCGAAAATTTGGCGAACTTATCGGAATGGCTTTCCAAATTAAAGACGATTTGTTTGATTATTCGGAAGAAGCCATTGGCAAACCTACTGGAATTGACATTAAAGAACAGAAAATGACCTTGCCACTTATTTACGTATTGAATAATTGTACCAAAAAAGAAAAAGACTGGCTCATCAATTCCATCAAAAATAAAAACAAAGACAAAAAGCGGGTTCGAGAAGTCATTGCTTTTGTAAAAAATCAAAACGGCCTGGCTTACGCGGAAGATAAAATGGTTCAGTTCCAACAAGAAGCACTTTCGCTGATTGAAAATTTCCCAAGTTCTCCCTACAAAGAATCATTAATTTTGATGGTTAATTATGTAATTGAGAGAAAAAAGTAATTTTTTCTCATCTGCAAAGTATTGATTTCATTAGAAAATAAAATTATTTTAAACAACCATGCAACCATTTCGCAACTATTCTCGTCTATGTAAATAGAGGTCTGATTCAATTGCAATTGCAAAAAAACAATTTCAAAAAACAATTGCAAGAGTTTAAATATTAAACTTAAACATTGACACCTAATTTGATTTTTGCCATTGATTTTTTAAATTGAAATTGAGTTTTGATTTTTGACATTGAAATTGCCATTGAACATGAAAGTAATAAACTTACATCAGGAAGAAAAAGAAATAATCCAGCTCGCAGTCGATAACAATCGGTTTGCTCAGCAAAAATTATATTCAAAGTTTTCCGCAAAAATGCTAAGTGTTTGCAGACAATATATTAAGGATATTCATTTGGCCGAAGATGTCATGATTACCGCTTTCATGAAAGTATTTACCAATTTGAAAAATTTTGAGGACAAAGGCAGTTTTGAAGGTTGGATTCGCAGGATTATGGTAAACGAATGCATATCGTACATTAGAGTTCAAAAGCAAGTAAAATTTATTGAAGATGAAACTTATTTTGAAGAAAGTTTCAATAACATTGAAAGTCAATTTTCGGTAGATGATATTCAGTTTTTAATTGATGGTTTGCCCGACGGATACAAAATGGTTTTCAATTTGTATGCTATTGAAGGATTCAAACATCAGGAAATAGCACAAATGTTGGGCATTAATGAAGGAACATCGAAATCGCAATTGTCGCACGCACGCAAAATGTTGCAAGCACAAATTGCCAAACTAAAAAATTACAACAATGGAACGGAATAAATTAGAAAATCAAATACAAAAAAAGTTGAATGATCGCGAAATTCAACCATCGGCGCAAGCCTGGGATCGTTTGGATGCGATGCTTTCGGTAACTGAAGAAAAAAAGCCAAAAAGAAAATTTCCGTGGTTTTCTATTGCGGCAAGCTTTACAGGAATGTTCATTTTGGCGATGTTTTTATTAAACCAAAGTAAAAATCAAAATTCGATAATAAATAATCGTGAAACAATTGTAAATACGATTGAAACTGTAAAAGATGCTGAAAATGTTATTACTGATGCTGTAATAGAAAATAAAATAGCTATTAAAAAACCAACGCCTCAAAACATAGTTACGATTGCTGAAAGTAAAAATCAAAAAATAAAAGCAAAAAACAAATCTCAAAAGGTTCAAAATATCGTAAAAATTGTAGAACAGCCACAGGAAATTATAGCTGAGGTTGCCACCGAAAAAACAATTGAAAAGAAAAATTTAGAAATCAATCCAGAATCACTTTTGGTAGCCATAGAAAAAGAAAATATCGAAAATAAAACCAATCCCAAATCAAAAATAAAAATAAACCCAAGTGCTTTACTTTCGCAAGTCGACGGCGAAATTGAGCTTTCCTTCAGACAAAAAGTTATTAAAACAATCAACAAAAATTACAACAGTACCAAAGTAGCTTTGGCTACCAGAAATCAGGAGTAGCAATCATCAATCATTATTTAAATCAAAACATTATGAGAAATTTTATCATTTACTTAGCCATTTTTCTATGCACATTAGCAAGCAAAATTGCAGCACAGGAAACAGTGCAAACATTCGAAATTAAAGCCAAAGAAATTGCTTTAAAAATAGAAAAAATTACCACAGAAGAAAAACAAGCACTCAAAGAATTGGTGGAAGCTGTTAATCTCAAATTGGAGAAAGGAACCATCAACAAGCAACAGGCTGATGATCAGAAAATGAAACTAGCCACAACATCGGCCAACAATATTGAAAGCCGATTGACTCTGGAAGAAGCCAAACTCACACAGTTGGTCAAAGACAAAGTAGAAGGGAAACTCGCCAAAAGCGATACAGTTTCTAAACACCGAAGAAAATCAATATCTATATTTTATGGAGATGATCCCAACAAAAAAGATTCCATTCACAAGGAAAAATCTGAAAGAAGAACAACCTCACAGTTTGTTTTTGCCGCTGGATTCAATAATCTTGTCACCAATGAGCAAGTCGCAAAATCAGATTTTAGATACATGGGTTCACATTTTTATGAGTGGGGAATGACTTATAACACCAGAATACTCAATGCATCAAATTTATTGCATTTCAAATATGGCTTCTCTGTTATGTACAATAATTTGCGACCAACACAACAAAGAATTTTCGTTGAGAACAACAATCAAACTGTGTTGCAAGCCTCAGGAATTGAATTAAAAGATTCGCGTTTTAAAAATGTAAATTTGGTTATTCCCATTCATTTTGAACTCGATTTTTCAAAAAACAAAATGAAAGATGACAAGCCTTTTTTCAAATCACACGATAGTTTCAGAATTGGATTAGGAGGTTTTGCAGGTGTGAATCTAAAATCCAAACAATACATTGAGTTCAATGATTTATCCGACAATTATGTGCACCAAATATCCAAAGGAAATTACAATACAAACGATTTTGTGTACGGATTAAGCACCT
Organism: Flavobacterium sp.; assembly: GCF_031363805.1. Taxonomy (GTDB): domain Bacteria; phylum Bacteroidota; class Bacteroidia; order Flavobacteriales; family Flavobacteriaceae; genus Flavobacterium. The sequence continues at coordinate 15,544 of NZ_JANLVD010000085.1, forward strand.
ATATTGGCTACAAAGCAACCAGTTTGTATTTAAAATATGATTTGAATCCGCTTTTTTCTGACAATACAATCAAACAAAACAATGTGTCTTTGGGTTTGAGGTTTGATTTTAATTAAATCATACATTTATAATATTAAAAAGTGTTTCGAGAGGAGCACTTTTTTTATGGTTATAATGGAAATTGTTTTGGTTGCTTTATTTATAAAATTAGGTAAATTGGGATTTAAATGTAAATTTGGGTGATGATTAAAAATTTAGTAGAAATATATAGAAAATCATTGTTGTCCGATAAAAAAGAAGCCAAATTAATGGCTTCTTAAAAAACATCGTAATTTTGAGTTGCAAAATTCAAATAACGATGGGCAAAAATAAGTATTTTTCGACTAAATCTGTTTTCGGACAGTTGATTTCT
>NZ_JANLVD010000117.1:0-23316 GCF_031363805.1 Flavobacterium sp.
CAGTAACTGGTTTTGTTTTTGGTTTTATAAAACCTTTATCTAAACTATCGCAGATAATCAGATTACTACAATTAATAGTTGCTTATTTTTTATTTCATATGATTTCTAGTTGGCTTAAAATATCTAAAAAATTAAATATATCCGAAATAGATGAATAAATAATTATATTATAAAAGAATCCATAACAAGAAAGATATACTTACAATTTCTTAAGAAGTACAATGGCGACAAATCAAAATTTGTGAAAGATATAGGTTGCAACGAAAAAATAATACGATTACTTTTTGATCACAACCAAGGAATGAGCTTAAATTTATTTTTTAAAATTTCATTTGCATTAAAAATTGAACCAAGTGAGTTATTAAAAGACATAAAAGTCAAAATTTAATGTTAAAATCGGTTAGCCATCATCCAAACAAAGTAAGACATTAGCCAAATTAAGTAAGACATAAACCATCCAAAGTAAGCCATTATCCAACCAAAGTAAAACATCATCCAAACTAAGTAAGCTATGAGCCAAACAAAGTAAGACATCAGCCAAACAAAGTAAGCCGTCAGCCAAACAAAGTAAGACATTACCCAAACAAAGTAAGACATCAGCCAAACAAAGTAAAACACCTTTTTTATCTTAAAATCTATGATATCCTATGTGGTTAAAATAAAATTATAAATTATCAAAAAGAGCTTTGTATCTTTGAATATTCCAATATTGAACCCAAACCAAAACTTTTAAAAATAAAACTAAAATAGTTCCCAAATTGGTAAATAATTTATATTTTTGTAAAAAAAAGATTTGAGAGTAGTTGCGAAAAAAAGATTGAGAGATTTTTGGGAAAAGCATGAAGATTGTGAACAACAACTTAAAGCTTGGTTTCGCGAGACTCAGAAAGCCGAATGGGAAAATCCAAATCAAATTAAAATAGAATATCCAAGCGCAAGTATTCTTAATGAAAATCGAGTAGTTTTTAACATCAAAGGAAATAATTACAGATTAATAGTGAAAATAAGTTATGAATACCACATGGTTTGGATTCGATTTATTGGAACTCACTCAGAATATGATAAAATTAACGCCAATACAATTTAGAATATGAACATAAATCTTATAAAAACAGAAAACGATTATAATCAAGCCATGGAAAGACTTGAAAAAATTTTTGACGCAAAAAGAGGAACTGAACAAGGCGACGAATTGGAACTTTTAGGTATGTTAATTGATCAATATGAAAATGAACATTTTTCGATTGATTTACCAGATCCAATTGAAGCAATAAAATTCCGAATGGAACAAATGGGCTATAATCAAAATGATTTGGCAAAAATTGTAGGCTTCAAGAGCAGAGCAAGTGAAATTTTGAACAGAAAAAGAAAGTTATCGTTAGAAATGATCCGTCAATTACATAACGAATTAAATATTCCGACAGATGTTTTAATACAAACCTATTAATAAAGTAAGTACAATAGTTAACAAAAATTTTTACACAAAATCAACCATTATTTATTTCATTTTAAACTGTTTGATTAAACCAAATGTTCTATCAAGTGAACTCTTAAATGAACTTAAATTTCTTATATGGTTCAAAATGTCCATTATAAATTTTATACCGCATAGATTTTTTTCCACATTGCTATGCAAACCTAAACAAAGCAAAGCGCCTTATTTACCTTAAAATCTATGATATCCTATGTGGTTAAAATAAAATTATAAATTATCAAAAAGAGCTTTGTATCTTTGAACAATCCCAACATTGAACCCAAAACAAATTGATTTCAAAAGCAACTATAGATACAGTTTACGAAACCGCCAGAGTCGAAGAAGTCATTGCCGATTTTGTACAACTCAAACGCGCAGGAAGCAACTACAAAGGGTTGAGTCCGTTTTCTGACGAGCGTTCGCCATCGTTTATGGTTTCGCCCGTAAAACAAATTTGGAAAGATTTTAGTTCAGGAAAAGGTGGCAATGCCATTGCTTTTATTATGGAACACGAACATTTTTCGTACCCTGAAGCCATTCGGTATTTAGCCAAAAAATATAATATCGAAATAGAAGAAACCGAGCAATCAAACGAACAAAAAGAACAAGCTGGCGAAAAAGAAAGCATGTATTTGGTATCTGAATTTGCATCGAAATTTTTTCAAAACACCATGCAAAATACCGATGAAGGCAAATCTATCGGGCTTTCCTATTTTAAAGAACGCGGATTTACCAACGAAACCATCAAAAAATTCTCCTTGGGGTATTCGCCCGAAACATGGGATGCTTTTACCAGAGAAGGACTCGGTCAAGGCTACAAACTCGAATATTTAGAAAAAGTAGGGCTCACTATTCTTCGTGACGATGGCAAACATTTCGACCGATTCAAAGGCCGCGTTATGTTTCCCATTCAAAGTATGTCGGGTCGAGTGTTGGGTTTTGGTGGTCGAATTTTGACAAACGATAAAAAAGCAGCCAAATATCTCAATTCGCCCGAAAGCGAAATTTATCATAAAAGCAAAGTCCTTTACGGAATTTTCCACGCCAAGCAAGCCATCGCCAAACTCGACAATTGTTTTCTTTGCGAAGGCTACACAGATGTTATTCAAATGCAACAGGCCGGAATCGAAAACGTAGTTTCATCTTCTGGAACAGCTTTGACTTCCGACCAAATAAGATTGATAAACCGATTGACTAAAAATATTACAGTACTTTTTGATGGCGATGCTGCTGGACTTCGTGCATCCATTCGAGGTATCGATTTAATTTTGGAAGAAGGCATGAATGTCAAAGTCTGCACTTTTCCCGATGGTGATGATCCAGATAGTTTTGCCAAAAAAACACCGCTTGACGAATTATTGAAATATTTGGACGAAAATGCTATGGATTTTATTCAGTTCAAAGCATCACTTTTAATGAAAGATGCTAAAAACGATCCTATCAAAAAAGCAGAACTCATTCGCGATATGGTCAATAGTATTTCCAAAATCCCAGATAGAATAAAACGTGAAATCTATATTCAGGAATGTTCACGCATCATGGATATTTCCGAAGATGTGCTATTCAATACTTTGGCACAATTAATCCAAAAAGACATTCAGGAAGCAAGCAAAAAGCAAAAAATTGACCAAAAAAATCAAGTTTTTGAAGTTCATAAAAATGAAAACGTATCTGTAAATATCAAAGTCGATATATTATATGAACTAGAACTAAAAATCATAGAAATACTATTGCTTTATGGCAATATTGAAGAAGATTTTGAAGATGTTCTACTCAAAGCCAATGAAGAAGGCGAACTGCAAGAAGTTAAAGAAATCAACAAACACAAGGTTTTCCAGCGTATTTATTTAAGTTTGCAGGAAGATGAGGTCGAACTTGCCACACCCATATTCAAAGAAATTTACAACGATTTAATAACTTACTTCAACGAAAATGAAACCTTCGAAATAGAACAATATTTAATGAGACTTTCGCCAGAATTGTCGCAAGAAGTTACCACAATTTTAATGGACGACGAAAAAGTATCGCTACACAATTGGGAAGCCAAACAAATATATGTAAAACAAAAAAACCAAACTATAAGTCAATATGTTTCAGAAACAATATTGACTTTAAGATGGTTTTTAGTGAACAAAATTATCGAAGAAATCAAAGCCAATCTTTCAACGGAAATTGATTCAGATAATTCTGAAAATCTTTCAATGGCGATGGATTATTCGAGACTAGTCAACAATTTTTCAAGTAAACTAGGTCGCGTCATGTCGCGCTACAGCTAAACTATTTCAAGCGTTTTAGCTTTATTTACCAAATCGACAAGATTGGTAACATTTAATTTTGCTAAAAGCCTTAATTTATAAGTACTAATAGTTTTTTCATTCAAATTCAAGGCTTCTGCCACTTCTTTGTTCTTTTTTCCGTTCGATAAGTATCGCAAAACCTCAATTTCTCTACTCGAAAGTTTTCTGTACAATCTTTCAGATTTAGGTTGTTTTGCAATCATTGCCATATTTCTTTTTACAGCATCGCTAAAAATAATCGCCCCACGATTTACTTTTATAATTGTCGATGCCAATACATCCATTTTTTCCGATTTTTGAACAAAGGCAGAAACACCAGCTTTTATAGCATTTGGCGCATAGACTTGTTCATTTAAATTAGAAAATAACACGATTTTTAATTTGGGGAACACTTTGAGAAGTGCTTTAATTAAATTAATACTCGAAAGACCATTAAGTTCAAGATCCATAACCAAAACATCAATTTCTTTACGCTTTAGCATTTCTTCAACCATATCGAAGCCATCTACCATACCAACCAATGAAATGTCAGAATGTTCTTTAAAATAAGACTTTATTCCAAACTGTACAACAGGATGATTGTCAGCCAGACCAATTTTTACCATAATTCTTTTTTTACCGTTAGACAATATTATTACAAAATTAGGCAATTTAATGTTATTATTAGTAAAAAGATGAAATTATTACTTATATTATAATGGAATCAAGCAAACTGGTATGGAAATCATTTTGTGCTGATTTGTTTTGTTTAATCTTTTGTATAAAATAATTACCTCTTTTTCCCTTCCAGAAAAATCATTTTCACTTTTACCTTTTTCAATTTCAAGCATAGCAAATTCGAGTTCATCGTAGGTTGCCCCAAGTTGGTCTTCATCGCTTCTATCATCGCCAAATAAACCGTCTGTTGGTTTGGCATTTAATATAGAATCTGGAACATTTAAGTAGGCAGATAGGGCTCTCACCTCACTTTTCATCAAGTCTGCAATCGGACTCAAATCCACACCGCCATCACCATATTTGGTATAAAAGCCAACACCAAAATCCTCCACTTTGTTACCAGTTCCTACCACCAAAAGACCGTGAATTCCAGCCAAATAATACAAACTTGTCATACGCAATCTAGCGCGTGAATTTGCAAGAGATAACTGATATTTTCCTTCATCATTTGTTAAAGGAATCTCAATTTTGAAACTTTCAAACACTGGAGTCAAATTTACTTTGGTGTCAATTACATTTTTAAATCGAGATTTCAGTTGCAAAATATGTTCATGTGCCCTAGAAACATGACTTTCCGCTTGGTGAATCGGCATTTCAACGCAAAGCGTAGTTAGTCCAGTTTGCGCGCATAAAGTCGATGTCAATGCGGAATCAATACCGCCAGAAATACCAACTACAAAACCTTTTGCATGAGCACTTTCGGCATAATTTTTAAGCCAATTCACAATGTGCTCATTCACTTTTTCACTATTTAATGTACTATTTTTTCTCATGAAACATTATTTTTTAAAAACCCAATGTATATTTGCAAAGTTAAAAATTTTTTAGAAGCCAATCCAGCTATTCGTTTCAAGTTTTTTTATCTGTTTTAAGTTTTTTTAAATTCTTGCAAGAGCTTCTTTCAGTCGCTTTGCCAGAATCAAAAAACTACAAAACAGCTTTCAAAAAGCTTTTCACTGCTATCTGGGCTATAATCAACATGCAATGAAAAAGTATATTTTATTCCTTTCAATTTCAATTTTTATTATTTCTTGTTCAGAAAAAAATAAAAACAAAGATAAAATTCAGGAAATTCCTATAGAAATAATTGTAGATCGTTTTGACCAAGCTTTTTTTGAAACACCAATTCAAAATTTACCAAAGTTAAAAAGCAAATATCCGTCTTTTTTCCCGGCGGATGTTCCAGATTCTGTTTGGACAAACAAAATGCGAAATCCACAATGGAGAGAATTATATGGCGAAGTTCAAAAAAAATATCCAGATTTCAATAATAAAAAAGCTGAAATTGAAGATCTTTTTCGACATATAAAATATTATTATCCAAAAACACAAATCCCAAAAGTAGTTACTTTAATATATGATATGGATGTGCAGTATAAAACCATTTATGCAGATAGCTTGGTTTTAATTTCCTTAGAAATGTATTTGGGCAAAAACCATAAGTTTTATGAATTTCCAGAATATCAAAAACAAACCTTTGAACCATCGCAAATTTTGCCAGACATTGTACAAGATTTTTCGCTCAACAAAGTCAAACCACCAACTCAAAAAGATTTATTGTCATTAATGATTTACGCCGGTAAACAATTATATCTAAAGGACGCTTTACTTCCAGAATATTCAGACGAAGATAAAATAGGTTACTCAAAACCGCAAATTCAGTGGGCAATAGCACATGAAGTAGATACTTGGCGATTTTTTATCGATGAAAATCTTTTATACAATACAGATTCAAAATTAAACCAGCGATTTATAGCACCTGCGCCATTTACCAAATTTGGGTTGGTTTCCGATAACGAAACACCAGGAAAAATGGGCGCTTGGTTAGGATGGCAAATAGTTAGAACTTTTATGGACAATAATAAAGATATTCCATTGCAGAAAATGCTAGTTATGGATGCGTCAGAAATATTTCAAAAATCAAAATACAAACCTAAAAAATAATTATGAATTACGAATTAAAAATTACGAATTACGAATTACGAATTACGAATTACGAATTTTGTTAATTAGTGACTTAATCTAAAACCCACAATCTAAAACCCATAACCCAAAACCCATAACCCATAACCCATAACCTAAAACCCAAAAAATGACATCAGAAATAAAATTTATAGTCAATCTAGACGAAAATAGAGTACCCGAAAAAATAAATTGGTCCGCACAAGATGGCGGAGTGGAAGCACAGGAAACAAAAGCCATTTTGCTTTCTGTTTGGGACAATAAGACCCAAGAAACAATGCGTGTAGATTTATGGACAAAAGACATGCCAGTTGATGAAATGAAATTGTTTTTTCATCAAACTTTGGTCTCCATGGCAGATACTTTTTATCGCGCCACCAATGATGAAAAAATGACTGATACAATGAAAGATTTTTGCGATTATTTTGCGGAGAAGTTGGAACTTACCAAATAAAAAAATCGGTCATTGACCGATTTTTTTTATTTATATGAAAGAATCATTACTTTTAAAAATCTCCTCATTTACTTCTCCGATATATTCCAAAACTTTATCTTTTCCGGTTCCTTCTGTAGCTGAGGTTACAAAATGCTGTGGCATTTCTTCCCAGTTGTTTTTGAGTAATGCTGTGCGGTAAGCAGCAATATGTTGTGCTACTTTTCCTTTGCTAATTTTATCGGCTTTCGTGAAAACTATACAAAAAGGCAATTCGATTTCTCCTAAATAAGTTATAAACTCTAAGTCTATTTCTTGGGCTTCGTGGCGAATATCTATCAATACAAAAGCGCAAATAAGTTGTTCTCTTTTCTCGAAATAATCGGTTATAAATTGTTGGAAAACTTCCTTAGTTTTTTTGGAAACTCGCGCATAACCATAGCCTGGTAAATCAACTAGGAACCAATTGTTATTGATTTTAAAATGATTTATTAATTGTGTTTTTCCTGGTCGCCCAGAAGTTTTAGCCAAACTTTTATGATTGGTCAACATATTAATCAACGACGATTTCCCAACGTTTGACCTTCCAATAAAAGCATATTCTGGCAAACGCTCCAAAGGACATTTGCTCACATCAGAATTACTAATTACAAATTCGGCAGTATTAATTTTCATTTATTTGTCATTGCGAGGCACGAAGCAATCTGTTTATATTTAATTTTGAAAACTGAAGAATGAACACTATTTATGCTCTGCTTTTTCAGTCAACCATTGATCTAGAATTTTATTGAACTCATCAGGATGTTCCATCATAGCAGCGTGTCCACAATTTTCTATCCAATACAATGTAGAATTGGGCAACAATTTATGGAATTCTTCCGCGACATCTGGCGGCGTAACTTTATCGTTTCTTCCCCAAATAATTCCAGTAGGAACGTGCATTTTAGGTAAATCTTTGGCCATATTATGACGAATGGCACTTTTAGCTATTGTCAAGGTTTTGATTAGTTTGATTCTGTCGTTTACAGTGGCATAAACTTCATCAATAATTTCTTTGGTTGCAATTTCTGGGTTATAAAATACATCTTCCGCTTTCTTTTTGATGTATTCATAATCACCTCGCTTCGGATAACTATCGCCCATCGCACTTTCATAAAGTCCTGAGCTTCCAGTAATAACGAGTCCTGAAACTCTTTCTGGATACATTTTTGTAAAATATAAAGCAATATGTCCTCCCAAAGAATTCCCAACCAAAATTACCCTATCAAAACCTTTGAAAGTGATAAAATCCTTAACATATCTAGAAAATGCTTTCACATTTGTTTTCAGGATATTTTGTGTGTACAATGGCAATTGCGGTATGACTACTTTAAAACCTTTTGCAGGGAAATAATTGGCAACACCATCAAAATTGCTTAAACCACCCATCAATCCATGCAAAATAATAATTGGTGTGCCTTCGCCAGCTTCAAAATATTCGTATTTACCTTCTTTTTTTAAATTATCCACAGTTCAGTTTTATCTTTAAACAAGTCGCAAATATAGGGTTTTATTCTTAAAAAGAGCAATAGTTAGGAGTCTTAAAGTTATAATATAGAAAGTTATAAAATTTATAAATGAAAAATAATGGCAGATTAGTTAAAAACAAATTTTGACTTTTTTGAATTGTTTTACACATTTTTAAATGTCAAAATTATCCCTAATATGGACTTTAAGACTTCCGCCTTTGAGACTTTCTGATTAAAAATTTCAAAACTTATCAACAAAGTGGTAATTTGTGGTAATTTGTGGTAAAATAATTTTTATATTTGCTCTGTATCAAATAAAATCATAACTACTTGAATACCATTATTGGAACATATGAATGTAAGGTTGATTCCAAAGGAAGGCTCATGTTGCCTAATCCTTTGAAGAAACAATTGAACGCGTCTTTGCAAGAAGGCTTTGTTTTAAAACGTTCTGTTTTTCAGCAATGCTTGGAGTTATATCCAATGCAAGAATGGAATTTGATGATGCAAAAAATAAATAAACTCAATCGATTTGTTAAAAAGAACAACGATTTTATTCGTCGTTTTACAGCTGGCGTTCGTGTGATTGAGATTGATGCTACAGGAAGAATTTTAGTTCCAAAAGATTTGGCAGTTTTTGCATCGGTTTCAAAAGATATTGTTTTGTCTTCCGCAGTTAATATTATTGAAATTTGGGACAAAGATTTGTATGAAAAAGCTATTGATGGTTCAGTAGGTGATTTTGCTGATTTGGCAGAAGAAGTAATGGGAAATGTAAATGACGACGACAATGGAAATGGAATATCATAATCCAGTATTACTCAAAGAAACCGTTGATGGTTTGAACATAAAACCAGACGGCATTTATGTTGATGTGACTTTTGGTGGAGGCGGTCATTCAAAAGAAATTTTATCCCGTTTAAACGAAAAGGGAAAATTATTTGCTTTCGACCAAGATGAAGATGCTTGGGAAAATGCTTTGCCCGACGAAAGATTTACGCTTATTCAAGAAAATTTCAGATTTATAAAAAGGTTCTTACGATTTAATGGCGTTAAAAAAGTAGATGGAATTTTGGCCGATTTAGGCGTTTCTTCTCATCAGTTTGATGTTCCTGAGCGCGGATTTTCGACCCGTTTTGATGCCGAATTGGATATGAGAATGAGCAAAAAAAACGATGTAACGGCTTTTCAAATTGTCAATCAATACGATGATGCTAATTTACGCCGGATTTTTTATGATTATGGAGAATTGAGCAATGCTCCAGCATTAGCAAGAACTATTATTGAATCAAGAGAAAACGAAGAAATTAGAAATACAGAACAGTTAAAAAATGTTTTAGCTCGTTTTCTGCCCAATAATAAAGCGCATAAAATTTTAGCTCAAATATACCAAGCCATAAGAATTGAAGTGAATCAAGAAATGGAAGTTTTAAAAGAATTTTTAACCGAATCATTAGAAATTTTAAATCCAGAAGGAAGGTTAAGTGTAATTTCTTATCATTCTCTTGAAGACAGATTGGTGAAAAGATTTATGAAAAATGGGCTTTTTGAAGGTGAACCTGAAAAAGACTTCTTTGGAAATTTTGAAGTCCCATTCAAATTAATCGGTAAAATGATAATTCCATCAAACGAAGAAATAAAAATAAACAACAGAGCAAGAAGTGCAAAATTGCGTATTGCTGAAAAAAAATAAAAACTCAACAACTTAGAAACTTTGTGACTTTGCAGCTAAAATAAATGAAATACGGAATTTATAACATATTAAAAGCAAAATTTCTAGTCAATGAAGATGCAGTTAAAAACTGGAAATTCATTCTGTTTTTAATTGGTTTGGCAATTATTATGATTGCAAATACACATAGTTATGAAAAAAAAATATTCAGAATTGCAGCGTTAACTGCGGAAGTTAAAGAATTAAGATCGGAATTTGTAGACCGTCGTTCAGAATTAATGAAAATAAAAATGGAATCGACTATTGCAGATCAAATGGTTTTGAAAGAAATTTTTCCTTCATCGGTTCCACCAAAAAAAATTAAAGTAGCTCGAGAAAAAACAACTTGGGAAAAAATATGGCAGTAGATAATAAAAATATTCTAAAACGAATCTACCTCGTTGCACTTTTCATATTTATTATGATAGTCGCAATCGGAATAAAACTGACCAATATTCAGTGGGTTGAAGGTGCTTATTATCGCAAGATAGCCAAAGAAAATTCGGTTAAAAATTTTGTTATTCCTTCCAATCGTGGCAATGTGTATTCATCCGATGGAAGTTTGCTTGCCACTTCCATCCCAGAATATACGATTCGTTTTGATGCTGTTGCACCTTCTGATGATGATTTTGACGAATTCATCAAACCTTTATCTGATTCATTAGAAGTTTTGCTTCAAAAACCAGCCTCAACTTTTTTAAACGATTTTAGAAAAGCGAGAGCCAATAAAAATAGATATTTTCTATTGGCTCGAGACTTGAGCTACACGCAATATATGACTTTAAAAAGTTATCCATTATTTAATTTAGGAGCTTATAAAGGTGGTATGATTACCGAGCCAAAAACCGTTCGCGAACATCCAATTGGAAAAATTGCAGAAAGAACCATAGGTTATGAGCGCTTCGACAATGCTGGAAATCCAACTCGTGTTGGTATCGAAGGCGCATTTGGGAACTATCTTAATGGAAAAGATGGCAAAGTACTCAAACAAAAAATTTCTAAAGGACAATGGAAACCCATTCGCGATGAGAATGAAGTCGAGCCACGCGATGGTTACGATATTGTTTCTACTATTGATGTGTATGTTCAAGATATTGCCCACCACGCATTATTGAAACAACTTGAATATTACGAAGCAGATCATGGTTGTGTAGTAGTTATGGAAACCAAAACGGGCGATGTCAAAGCCATTTCAAATTTAGGACGCGCGACTGATGGTTCATATTATGAAACCATCAATTATGCTGTTGCTGAATCCCACGAACCAGGTTCTACTTTCAAATTGGTTGACATGATAGCACTTTTAGATGACAATAAAATTGATACCAGCAAAGTGTATGATAGCAAAAGTGGTGTCATTGTTTACCACAGTCGCAAAGTTCGAGATTCGCATGTAGGAGGCTATGGAAAAATTTCATTGGCTAGAGGTTTTGAACTTTCTTCCAATACAGTTATGGTACAAGCGGTGTATGAAAATTATAAAAACAATCCAAAACAATTTACAGACAGAATAGTCAATTTGGGTTTAAATAAACCTTTGGGATTGCCTTTCAAAGGTGAAGGAATACCGTTTATTCCAGAACCTACAGATAAAAAATGGAGCGCTATTTCACTTCCGTGGATGGCTTTTGGCTACGGAGTTTCAGTAACGCCATTACAAACCTTGACATTATACAACGCCATTGCAAATAATGGTGAAATGGTCAAGCCAAAATTTGTAAAAGAAGTAAAAGAATGGAGTAAAACGATTAAAAAATTCGACAAGCAAGTTATAAACCCAAGTATTTGTTCTGAATCTACCATAAAGAAAGTAAAAGCAGTTTTGGAAAATGTTGTCAAAAAAGGAACGGGATCAAAACTCTATTCCAAAGATTTTTCGATGGCTGGCAAAACTGGAACTGCTGCAGTAAATTATGCTAAAAATGGTGGACTCGATAAATATTATGCTTCCTCATTTGTAGGTTATTTTCCTGCAGATGAACCAAAATATTCATGTATTGTAGTTATTCACAAACCAAGTACAATCAATAACAATTATTATGGAGCAGATGTTGCTGGACCTGTTTTCAAACGAATTGCTCAAAAGGTTTTTACAGATGTACCATCGACCAATCAAGTTAAAAATTTAAAGAAAACATATCCTAAACAAGATAAAAATTACGTCACTTACAATAATAATGTAAACAAAAAACACACATCAATTCCAAATTTAAAAGGAATGTCTGGTATGGACGCTGTTGCATTGTTGGGTAATTTGAATATCAAGGTAAAAGCCATCGGAATTGGAAAAGTCAAAAAACAATCCATTCAAGCTGGACAACCTATTGTAAAAAATCAAGTCATCATTTTAGAATTATCATAATGGTTTTAAAAGAAATTTTATATAAAGTCGCACTCGAAATTGTTCACGGTTCAACCGATGTTGAAGTGAATAGCATTCATTTTGATTCTAGAAAAATAGAAGCAAATGATGTTTTTGTGGCAATTCGTGGGTCGGTTTCAAACGGACACGAATTTATCGATAAAGCCATTTCTTTAGGAGCTTCCGTAATTATTTGCGATACATTGCCAGTCAGTTTATTATCTCAAATCACGTATGTGAAAGTAAAAGATACCAATACAGCTTTGGCTTATTTGGCGACTAATTTTTATGACAATCCATCGCAAAAACTCCAATTAGTAGGCGTTACAGGAACCAATGGAAAAACAACAATTGCCTCATTATTATACCAATTATTTAAAAAAGCAGGTTTTAAAGTTGGCTTATTATCAACCGTTAAAATTATGGTGGATGAAATCGAGCACAAAGCAACGCATACCACACCAGATTCGTTAACCATCAATTACTTTTTAAATGAAATGGTTGAAAGTGGTTGCGAATATTGCTTTATGGAAGTCAGTTCGCACGGTATTCATCAAAAACGTACTGAAGGATTACATTTTGTAGGAGGTGTTTTTACCAATTTGTCTCACGATCATTTAGATTATCATCCAACATTTGCAGAATATCGAGATGTAAAAAAATCATTTTTCGATAATTTACCTAAAAGTGCTTTTACACTTTCCAATATTGATGATAAAAATGGAATGGTAATGATGCAAAATACGAAAGCTAGAAAACTGTCTTATGCTTTAAAAACTTACGCAGATTATAAAGCTATTATTATTGAAAATCAACTTTCTGGATTGCTTTTAAAAATAAACGAACAAGAAGTTTGGGTAAGATTGATAGGAACTTTTAATGCTTATAATTTGTTGGCGATTTACGGAGTGGCGATAGAATTAGGAATCGAAAAACTTGAAGTTTTAAGATTGTTATCAGAATTAGAAAGTGTTTCAGGTCGTTTTCAATTTATTGTTTCACAACAAAACATCACGGCAATTGTCGATTATGCACATACGCCCGATGCTTTAGAAAATGTATTGAGTACAATTAATGACATTCGTACAAAAAATGAGCAATTAATTACAATTGTAGGTTGCGGTGGCAATCGTGACAAAACAAAAAGACCCATTATGGCCAATATTGCTTCCGAAATGAGCAACAAAGCCATTTTAACATCAGACAATCCAAGAACAGAAAATCCAGAAACAATAATTTCCGAAATGGAAGCAGGAATAACGGCTGTAAACTATAAAAAATACATGTCTATTGTGGATAGAAAACAAGCCATAAAAACCGCTTGTCAACTTGCGCAACCCAACGATATAATTTTGATTGCAGGTAAAGGACACGAAACATACCAAGAAATAAATGGCGTTCGTCACGATTTTGACGATATGCAAATTGTAAAACAAATGTTAGAACAACTCAATAAATAAAAATGATTTAAGATTGTTGATTAACGATTATTGAATTCAGATGGAGTTCTAAAAATCTAAAATCTAGAGTCTAAAATCTGAAATCTGAAAAATATGCTATACTACTTATTCGAATACTTAGACAAATATTTTGATGTGCCAGGCGCTGGAGTTTTTCAATATATCACATTCAGATCGGCTTTGGCAATCATAATGTCATTATTATTGTCTACTATTTTTGGAAAAAGAGTCATAGGATATTTGCGTCGTCAACAAGTAGGAGAAACGGTAAGAGAGCTAGGTTTGGAAGGACAAACACAAAAAGCAGGAACGCCAACCATGGGAGGATTAATTATAATTTTCTCCACATTGTTACCAGTCCTTTTATTGGCAAAACTGGATAATATTTATATTATTTTATTGATAATCACAACTATTTGGATGGGAGCTATCGGTTTTCTGGACGATTATATCAAAATTTTCAAAAAAGACAAAGCTGGTTTAAAAGGGATTTTCAAAGTTATTGGTCAAGTAGGTTTAGGAATTATTGTGGGCGCTACTTTATATTTTCATCCAGGCGTGACAATTCGCAAAGATGTAGTAAAAAGTAATATTGAAATCAATGCATCACAAAACACAATTAATCCAGTTTCGTTGGAAGAAAAATCAACCGCTACAACCATTCCTTTTTTCAAAAATAATGAATTTGATTATGCTGAATTATTGTCTTGGACTGGCGATGGTTATCGCGATTATGCTTGGATTGTTTTTATAGCCATTGTTATTTTTATAATCACAGCGGTATCAAACGGAGCCAATTTAACCGATGGTATAGATGGGCTTGCTGCAGGAACCTCGGCCATATCAGTCATTGCTTTAGGTGTTTTTACGTTTGTATCAGGAAATATTATTTTCTCCAATTATCTTAACATTATGTTTATTCCGCATTCTGGAGAAATGACGGTTTTTATAGCTGCTTTTGTAGGTGCGCTAATAGGGTTTTTATGGTATAATAGTTTTCCAGCAGCAGTTTTTATGGGCGACACAGGAAGTTTGACCATAGGAGGAATTATAGCTGTTTTAGCTATTGCCGTTCGTAAAGAAATGTTAATCATATTATTTTGTGGGATCTTTTTTGCAGAAACATTTTCGGTTATTTTACAAGTTACCTACTTTAAATATACCAAGAAACGTTTTGGCGAAGGAAGAAGAATTTTCCTAATGTCGCCATTGCATCATCATTATCAGAAAAAAGGATATCACGAAAGTAAAATTGTAACTCGTTTCTGGATTGTGGGAATTATGCTTGCCATTGTTTCGATTGTGACTTTAAAATTGAGATAGTTAATTACGAATTACGAATTACGAATTAAAAATTACGAATTGTAGGATTGAAAAAATAGTTTAATACACAGAATGAAAGAAAATGTAATACAACAAAAAAACATTTTTGTTTGCCATTAGGATTATCAATCTTTATAAATATTTGATAAACGATAAAAAAGAATTTATGTTGAGTAAGCAAATTTTGAGAAGTGGAACATAAATTGGTGCCAACATAGAAGAATCTATAGGTGGTCAATCTGGAAAAGATTTTCTTTCTAAAATAAGTATCTCATACAAAGGAGCTCGAGAAACAATTTATTGGCTAAAATTATTAAAAGAAACAGATTATATAAAAAATGAAGAATTTGAAACTCTTTTTTATGATGCAGAAGAAATATGTAAAATACTAGGAAGTATTCAAATAGCAATAAAAAGAAAATTAAACAATTAGAAATTACTTTGAAACGATATCAAATTCGTAATTCGTAATTCGTAATTCGTAATTAAATGAAAAGATTAGTTGTTCTAGGCGGTGGCGAAAGCGGAGTTGGAACCGCAATTCTAGGAAAGAAAAAAGGTTATGATGTTTTCGTTTCTGATTTTGGAAAAATAAAAAATAATTACAAAGAAGTCTTAATCTTAAATAAAATAAAGTTTGAAGACGAGCAGCACACAGAAGAGTTAATTCTAAACGCCGATATCGTGATGAAAAGCCCAGGAATTCCTGATAAGGTTGCCATCATTCAAAAATTAAGAGAAAAAAACGTTCCTATTGTTTCTGAGATTGAATTTACTGTCCAATTTACCAATGCGAAAACCATTGGAATAACAGGAAGCAATGGTAAAACAACAACAACAATGTTAACCTATCATTTGCTAAAACAAGGAGGTTTAAATATAGCTATTGGCGGAAATATAGGAAAAAGCTTTGCTTGGCAAGTCGCAGATGGTGACAAGTTCGATTATTATGTTTTGGAATTAAGTAGCTTTCAATTAGACGGATGCTTTACGTACAAACCAGACATTGCGATTTTGACCAATTTGAGCCCAGATCATTTAGACAGATACAATTATGATTATAACGAATATATAGCAGCAAAATTCAGAATCACTCAAAATCAAACTGAAGACGATTTCTTCATTTATGATGCCGACGATTTAGAAATAGAAAAATGGTTTAAAACCAACAAAACAAAAGCAAAATTAGTGCCTTTTTCATTAACAAAACAGTTTGAATTTGGCGCTTACGAAAACGAAAATAATATCAATATCAATATCAATAACGACCCATTTGTTATGCCAACATCACAATTATCACTCGAAGGAAAACACAACGTTAAGAATGCTCTTGCAGCAACTTCTGTAGCACAATTATTAAAAATCAGAAAGAAGACTATTCGCGAGAGTTTGACAGATTTTCAAGGCGTTGAACATCGTTTAGAAAAAGTGCTTAAAATTCAAAATGTGCAATACATAAATGATTCTAAAGCAACCAATGTAAACGCTGCCTATTTTGCATTAGACAGCATGACTACACCAACTATCTGGATTGTTGGCGGCGTTGACAAAGGAAACGATTATGATGAATTGATGGAATTGGTTCACAAAAATGTCAAAGCAATTATCTGTTTAGGTATTGATAACAAAAAAATAATAGATGCTTTTGGCGATATAGTAGATGAGTTAATTGAAACAACTTCTATGAACGAAGCAGTTCGTCAAGCCTATAAATTAGGAGAAAAAGGCGATACAGTTTTGCTTTCACCAGCTTGTGCAAGTTTCGATTTATTCGAAAATTACGAAGACAGAGGAAGACAGTTTAAGGAAGCGGTTAGGAATTTATAATTTTAGAATTCAGATTTTAGAATTTAGATTTGAATGTTAATATTATGACAAACGAACAATTAAAAGGTAGAACTAAAAAATTCTCGATTATGGTTATTGATTTGGTAGAGAAAATGCCAAGTACAATTTCGACAAGAGTAATTTTAAATCAAATTGTAAAAAAGTGCCACTTCAGTTGGTGCGAATTACAGAGCAGTTTGTAGAGCTAGAAGCGATAGAGAATTTGTTTCAAAAATGAATATTGTTTTAGAAGAAGCAGATGAAACATTGTTTTGGCTAGAAATAATAATCGAAAAAGAATGGATAAATAAATCTGATGTTGAAGCAATCTGGAACGAAGGAAATGAGTGAACAGCAATTTTTGTAAGTTCATTAAAAACAATAAACAATAGGATAAACGGAAAATAAATCTAAAATCTGATATCTAATATCTAAAATAGCAAATGAAAGAATTAATAAACAACTTAAAAGGAGATAAAGGCATCTGGTCATTCGTGGCCTTGTTGGCTTTATTTTCATTTTTGCCTGTTTATAGTGCAAGTAGCAATTTGGCTTATTTAAAACATGGAACAGGAAATACTTTAGTGTATTTGATAAAACATTTAATTCACG
Source organism: Flavobacterium sp. (assembly GCF_031363805.1). GTDB lineage: Bacteria > Bacteroidota > Bacteroidia > Flavobacteriales > Flavobacteriaceae > Flavobacterium. The sequence continues at coordinate 17,687 of NZ_JANLVD010000117.1, forward strand.
TTTTGGCGGGATTTTTAATCATGTACCAAATACAAAAAGTGCCTTATCATTATTTCCGTAGCTTGTCTAGAGTTTTGCTTCCTTTTGTATGGATTTTATTAGTTTATACATTATTTAAAGGAACAATGATCGATGGAGCCAATGCCAGCCGATGGATTCAAGTGCCATTTATCGGCATCACTTTTCAGCCATCTGCCTTTGCATCAATGGTTTTACTCATGTTTGTGGCCAGATATTTGTCTAAAACAGCTATTGAGGATATGACTTTTCAAAAATCATTACTGGAATTGTGGGCGCCAGTTTTCTTTACATTAATGTTAATTTTGCCAGCCAATTTTTCTACAGCAGCATTGATATTTTCTATGGTTTTAATGTTGGTTTTTATTGGTAAATATCCATTAAAAAACATTGGAATAATTATTGGAATGGGAATTTTATCTTTTGGAATGTTTATTTTGGTTGTCAAAGCTTTTCCAGATGCCTTTCCAAATCGTGTAGATACTTGGATGAGCCGCATAGAAAATTTTGCTTCAGATAAGCCTGGTGAAGATGACTATCAAATCGAAAAAGCAAAAATTGCGATTGCTTCGGGCGGTATTTATGGTTTAGGACCTGGAAAAAGTATTCAGAAAAACTTTTTGCCACAATCATCATCAGATTTTATATTCGCAATCATCATTGAAGAATTTGGACTTATCGGAGGGTTTGCCGTTATTTTTTTATATGTCATGCTGTTCATCAGATTTGTAATTGCATCCTATAAAGCACCCACGATATTCGGAAAATTAATTGTCGTTGCACTAGGTTTTCCTATTATATTTCAAGCTTTCATCAATATGGGTGTTGCGGTAGAATTGCTACCAACTACGGGTCAAACCTTGCCATTAATCAGTTCTGGTGGAACTTCCATCTGGATGACATGTGCAGCCATTGGAATTATTCTAAATGTAACCAAAAAAGAAGAGGAAATTGCTGAAGAAAATAAAGAAAAGAAACTAAGAGACGAAGCTTTACAAAAACTAATCGATAAACAATTGGCTGAAGAAGAACTTGTTAATGAAGAAAGTTATTCAATAGCTGATAATTCACAAAATCCGATGAATGTGGTCTTAAATAAATAGTATAAAAAACTTAGGAACTTAGTTACTTTGAAACTTAGTAACTAAAATAAAGAAAATGAAACAATATAAATTCATATTAAGTGGTGGGGGAACAGGAGGACATATCTATCCTGCCATCGCTATTGCCAATGAGTTAAAGTCTCGATTTCCAGATTGCGAAATCCTTTTTGTAGGCGCACAAGACAAAATGGAAATGCAAAAAGTGCCACAAGCGGGATACAATATCAAAGGTTTGTGGATTGCAGGAATTCAACGAAGGTTGACTTTGCAAAACGCTATGTTTCCGTTTAAATTGGCATCAAGTTTGATAAAATCATATGGAATTTTAAAACAATTTAAACCCGATGTTGTTATAGGTACTGGTGGTTTCGCGAGTGGTGCGGTTTTGAAAATAGCATCAATGTTGGGAATTCCAACACTCATCCAAGAGCAAAATTCGTATCCAGGTATAACCAACAAATTACTAAGCAAAAAAGCCAATAAAATATGTGTGGCTTACGAAAATTTAGAGCAATTTTTTCCGAAAGATAAAATGATACTAACAGGAAATCCTGTTCGTCAAGACGTTTTGGATATTGAGTCTAAAAGAAGTGAAGCACTTTCATATTTTAATTTAGATGATAATAAAAAAACGCTTTTAGTTCTTGGAGGAAGTTTAGGTTCAAAAAGAATAAACCAGCTAATTGCTAAAGAATTGGATTTTTTAGTCGCCTCTGGAGTTCAAGTTTTTTGGCAATGTGGCAATTTTTATATGGCAGAATACAAACATTTTTCGGAGAAAGAAAATGTACAAGTGGTATCGTTTATAGACAGAATGGATTTAATTTACGCTGCGGCTGATTTGGTAATTTCTCGTTCAGGAGCATCATCTGTATCAGAACTGGCAATTGTTGGAAAACCAGTTATTTTTATTCCATCGCCAAACGTTGCCGAAGACCATCAAACCAAAAATGCACAAGCAATTGTCGAAAAACACGGCGCCATTTTATTAAAAGAATCACAATTGGATGCAGAATTTAAAATTGTTTTTGAAGCTTTGTTAAAAGACAAAGGCAAACAAGATGATTTAAGCAAAAATATAAAATTATTAGCATTGCCAAACGCTACAAAACAAATAGTTGATGAAATTGTGAAATTAATGTAATATATTATGAATAAACTCTTGATAATACTATTTCTCATTACAATTGCTTCCTGTAAAAAAGCGAAAGAGGAAACTAGTGTCAAAAAAGTAGTAATTATAAATAAAGAAATCGTTTCTACAAATGATTATGTTCCAGAAAAAGAAGATTATACTTCCAGCACTAAGCCATTAACGCTGGAGACAAATCAAGAGGGAATTACAAATCTTCCAAAAAACCTTTCGAAATTTATTCCAAAAGGTTACACTGCAATTAATGTTACATCTGGGAATTTGAATTTGGATGGTTTTTCAGATACTATTTTAGTATTGAAAAAAAATGGAGAAGAATCGAATCAAAACGAAGATCTAAGACCTGTTTTAATATTAATTGGTCAATCAAATAAAAGTTTCAAACTCGAAAAAAGAAATAATGTTGCTGTTTTTTGTTTCGCTTGTGGTGGAATTGGTGGTGATCCATTTGTTGGAATTACAGTCAAAAATGGCTATTTTTCTATAGAGCACGGAATTCATGGCGGGCAGCATTGGGATGACATTACAACTTTTAAATATGATAAAGTCAAATCCAATTGGTTTTTGTACAAAGAGGGCTACGAAAGTTACAGATTTAATGATTCTCAAGATGCAAATGCAGAAGCATTGGTTTTGGATGTAAAAGAGCAAAAAACAACGAAAGATTTTGGAGTAATTACTTTCGATGATTTTGATATTTATAAAAGAGCAGAAGAAAGATAAAATGAATCTAAATCAAATACATAACGTTTATTTCATCGGTATCGGAGGCATCGGAATGAGTGCCTTGGCTCGTTATTTTAAATTCATCGGAAAAAATGTATCTGGTTACGACAAAACACCATCAACATTAACATTAGAATTAATGGAAAGTGGAATCAACATTCATTTTGAAGATAATATTGATTTAATTCCTAAAGATTATTTTGTTGAAAATACATTGGTAATCATTACACCTGCCGTTCCAAAATCACATTCAGAATGGAATTATTTCCTAGAACGTGATTATGAAGTAAAAAAACGTGCCGAAGTGCTAGGAATAATTACTAAAGATACTTTTTGCTTGGCTGTTGCTGGAACCCACGGGAAAACTACAACTTCCAGTATTCTTGGGCATATTTTGTATGAAAGTGGTGCCGATGTGACCGCGTTTATTGGCGGAATTGTGGAAAATTACAATTCAAACTTAATAGGTTCAGGCAAAACCGTAACGGTGGTCGAAGCCGATGAATTTGATCGTTCATTTCTACATTTGTATCCCAATATTGCTTGTATCACTTCAATGGATGCGGATCATTTGGATATTTATGGAGACGATGCGTCTATTAAAGCATCTTTCAAAGAATTTGCCGATAAGGTTGAAGATAAAAATAATCTGTTTATAATAAACGGATTAGAACTAGAAGGAATAACTGTTGGTGTAAATGACGATTCAAAATTTGTAGCAAATAATATAAAAATAATCGATGGTTGGTATGTTTTTGATGTAACAACACCTACCGAAACCATTCAAGATTTAAAATTCGGATTGCCCGGAAAACACAATCTTACAAATGCGTTGCTTGCTTTGGCAATGGCTCGAATTTTCGGCATCCCAACCGAATCTATTGCTAAAGCGTTGGCAACTTTTAAAGGCGTTAAACGTCGTTTTTCATTTCAAATCAGAAAAGAAAATTTAGTTTATATAGATGATTATGCGCACCATCCAACCGAAATAAATGCGGTGCATCAAGCAGTTAGTGAGTTGTATCCAAATCAAAAAGTATTGGCGGTTTTTCAACCCCATTTGTTTAGTAGAACCAAAGATTTTGCTGATGATTTTGCCAAGAGCTTATCTCAGTTTGACGAAGTTTTATTGCTTGATATTTATCCTGCTCGAGAGTTACCTATTGAAGGAATTACCTCGCAATGGTTGTTAAACAAAATAGAAAATAAAAACAAGAAATTAATCCAGAAAAACGAATTGATTTCGCTTTTAAAATCCTCCGATGCATCAGTAATCGTAACGATTGGCGCTGGAGATATCGGCGAAATGATTCCCGAAATCAAAAAAGTATTAGAGTCAAAGTAAAATGAAAAACAATATCATCATAAATATTCAATTAATAGCCATTTTAATTTTGGTGGCATTTCTATATTCATTCACTTCAAGTAGAAATCAAAAAAGAAAAATTGCCAAACCTGAAATAGAATTTATAGATGCTGAAAGTCCATTTGTAACCAATGAAATGGTTGATAACTTGTTGATAGATAATTTTGGTGGTACTTTCAGTATCCAAAAAGATAGGGTAAATTTGAAAAATATTGAACTGACCCTTAATAAACACAGTATGATTGAAAAGTCTGAAGTGTTTGTCAGTGTAGATGGCAAGTTAAAAACAGTTGTAAAACAAAAGTCCCCAATTGCTAGAGTTTTCAACAATGATGAATCCTTTTATATTGATTATAAAGGAAATAAAATGCCTCTTTCAAGCAATTTTACAGCAAGAGTTCCACTAGTTTATGGCGAAATTAACAGTCGTTATAGCCAATATTTTGTTGAACTTTTGAAGCTCATTTATGACGATGAATTTTTGAAAAAAAACATCATTGGAATTCAAATATTGCCTGATGGAAACATTACAATGAAAAATAGAAATTATAGTTACGAGATAGTTTTCGGAAGAGCCATTGAAATGGATAGAAAATTTAATAATTATAAAGCATTTTTTCAAAAAGCAGTACAAGATACGTTGATTGATAATTATAAAAAAGTCAATCTCAAGTTCACAAAACAAGTAGTTTGTACAAAATAATTTAGGTATGGAAAGAGAGAAAATAGCAGTAGGACTAGATATAGGGACAACAAAGATTGTAGCTATGATAGGCAAGAAAAATGAATACGGAAAGCTAGAAATTTTAGGTGTTGGAAAATCCAAAAGTCTCGGTGTGGCTCGCGGCGTGGTCAATAACATCACCCAAACCATACAATCTATTCAGGAAGCAATTGCCATGGCCGAAGCTGATTCGGGATTCAAAATAAAAGATGTAGTAGTTGGTATTGCTGGTCAGCATATTCGTAGTATCCAGCACAGCGATTATATTTCAAGACCAAATGCAGAAGAAGTCATTAGCGAAAGCGACATTCATGTCTTAATCAACCAAGTGCAAAAACTAGCCATGTTGCCAGGTGAAGAAATCATTCACGTTTTGCCACAAGAGTTTAAAATAGACGGACAATCGGAAATAAAAGAACCTATTGGAATGTACGGTGGTCGTTTGGAAAGTAGTTTTCATGTGGTTGTCGGTCAAGCATCATCAATTAGGAATGTAGGTCGTTGTATTAAAAGTTCAGGATTGGATTTATCTGGATTAAC
>NZ_JANLVD010000139.1:0-1545 GCF_031363805.1 Flavobacterium sp.
AAGTAATAATGGGTACCAATGGACCAAATTGCTCTTCGCTATAAATTCGCATTTTTTTATTTACGGGATATAATACTGCTGGAAAAATATAATTATCCAAACGTTTACCACCTTTTTCGTTAATAATTTTAGCACCATGTAGAATGGAATCATCAATTAATTCTTGCAAATATTCGGGCTTCTCTTTTTCTGGCAACGGAGTTAAAAATACAGATTCATCCCAAGGGTTTCCGTAAACAAGCGCGTCAACTTTTGCAATAAATCGTTTATTAAATTCGTCCGCAATGGACTCATGAACATATAATATTTTTAGGGCTGTACACCTTTGACCGTTAAATGACAAACTTCCTGAAATACACTCTTGAATTGTTAAATCTAAATCGGCATCTGGAAGAATGATGGCTGGATTTTTGGCTTCGAGTCCTAAAATTAAACGCAATCTGTTTTTGTTGGGACTTTGGTCTTGCAAGGCAACAGCGGCTTTACTATTTCCAATTAAAGCTAAAATAGCTATTTTTCCAGATTGCATTATTGGTGTGGCAACTTCGCGTCCGCGACCGTAAACTATATTGATAACACCTTTTGGAAAACTTTTCTGAAATGCCTCTAGCAATGGCGATATTAATAAAACGCCCAGTTTTGCAGGTTTAAAAATCACCGTATTTCCCATAATAATTGCAGGAATTAATAATGTAAAAGTTTCGTTAAGCGGATAATTGTAAGGACCTAGACATAATACGACTCCCAGAGGACCACGACGAACCATGGCATTCACGCCTTGATTTTTGGTAAAACGGGCAGAATCTCTATCCAATTTTTTATAATCTTCTATAGTATCATTAATATATTCTACTGTTCTGTCAAATTCTTTTTCAGAATCTGCTAGTGATTTTCCAATTTCCCACATTAAAAGTTTCACTACTTCATTTCGGGTTTTTTTCATTTCTAGAACAAATTGCTGCATGCACTTTATTCTGTCAATCACTTTCATGGTTGGCCAAGAACCCTGTCCGTTGTTGTACGCATTTGAACAAGAGTCCAATGCTTCTAGCGCTTCTTTTTCGCCCATGGCAGGAGTTGATCCTAAAAATGTAGGTTCGTAAATTTCTGAACTCGAAATAGTTGAATATATTGGCGTTGTTTTTCCAGTCCATTTTCTCAATGATCCATTTATGAGATATGTATCTTGGATTAATGGACTTTTTATTTTGAAATTTTCGGGAATTTTATTCATGGTGTAGTTTTTTATAAAAGTAAACATTCTTCAAGGAAAATAATAATAACATTTGTTAAACAAAAAAAACCTGCGAGTTTTCACTCACAGGTCTATCATCTATTTGTCAATTATCTTAACCCTATTTAATCAACTCAAAACTTCTTTTTACAAAGGCAGTCAATTCTTCACCTTTCAATAAATTTTGAGATAATTTTGCCAAATCCAAAGCTTGTTTCACCAAATTTTCTTGAGCAGATTTATCTTTATTATTCAAAATGGAAGTAGCCAATTCAGAATTGGTATTGACCACCAAATTATACATTTCTGGC
>NZ_JANLVD010000208.1:0-17401 GCF_031363805.1 Flavobacterium sp.
TACCAAAAAACGCTACTCAATGAGGAAAGAAAAATAATGGTTTTATAATAGAATTTTATGTATTAATAGTGTGCAACTTACAAGCATCACTTTATTTTACCAATACAAACTCTTGACGCTGTGGAACCGTAGTACTACAAATTTGATCAAATTGTTCAACCGATGTAAATTTTAACTGTTCTATAATTTTATATTCATAAAAAACGGTAAAACGTTCCTGCTTAAATGGCCAGGGAGTTACCGTAATCACGTTATCTTCTTTATAAAAAACTTGATTAATCACACCATCAGGGCTTTCAGATATTTCCATTTTTCGTCCTTCCGGCTGAATTTTGTCCATACATATTAATAACGAAAAAGCATCACACCATTCTACAAAGCGGTACAAATGTTCTGCAAACTGGTTATCAAAATTTAAGTTTTTAAGTAATTTTTTTCGATTTTTTTCCTGGTCTTTCAAAAAGCTGTCCATTTCTTTATCTTTTCCATTCACGTGGTCGCTAAAGATAAAGCTAAGGTGCATCGAAGTCATTAATGCATTTATCTGGCTTTTTGAAGTTGCAATTTCCATCACATTTTGGTATTGTTTTAAATCGGATTTTGCATTACCATCATCAACCAAAAAATGACGCGGTGCGCCAGCATCAGTGAGGTTTTTACGTTCTTTGGTTTCTGCAACGCCATCATCGTGTTCGGCAATAGCAATAAGTGTTGGAACCATAATTTCATTTGGCAAATCAATTTCGAATTGGAAAGCCAACATGGCCGCCAGCAAGCCGTGGGAGCGTTGGGTGGTGATTTTCCAACCTTGGTTATGTGAAGTAACAATCATAATTAAAAGTATTTTGTTTTATTTACATAAAAATACATTTCGCATTTTTTGATGAAAATAGTAAATCCGTGTTATATACATTTAACCATATCTGAAGGTTCGGAATTTGTTTGCACATCTTTGTAATCAGGGATTAGTACAAAGGTCAAAAATATGATAATCAATACATTTACATAATTGTGAATAAAAATTATATAACACGACGCGCAGAATTGCATTCTACAGAAATATTTTTAGAATATATTAGCTATTATCTCAAATATAAAGTAACATTTCACCCAAAATCCGGCAGTCTGTTTTGCTACTCACGGGGTCTACTTTATTACTCACCAAGGCTACTTTACTACTCATGAAGCTTACTTTGCTTCTCATGGAGCTTACTCTGCTACACACGGTGTCTACTTCGCTACTCATGGAGCCAACTTTGGTACTCAGGTAGTCTACTTTGCTACTCAGGAAGCATGTTTTATTAGAATATTTAAAAAGAAATGTGTCAAGTTTTTTCAGGAGATGACAGACAATTATAATAAAAACGCCCCGTTTTCTCAAGGCATTTTCCTAAAATTAACTCTTATTTCTTGACAATCAAAAATTCTGATCTCCTGTTTTGTGCATGTTCTTCTTCTGTGCATGCTTCGCCACATTTTACCTTGGGTTCTGTCTCTCCAAAACCTTGTCCTTTTATTCTATCTGTTGCTACGCCTTTTGAAATGATATATTGCACAGTCGATTTTGCTCTTCTGTCTGATAAACTCATATTATAATCATCTTTCCCTCTCGAATCTGTATGCGATTTTACAAAAATAACCATATTTGGATATTCGTTCATAGCAACAACTAGTTTATCAAGTTCAAAAGCGCCATCTGAAGTAATATTGCTCATGTTGTAATCAAATTTGATTTCTTTTAGTATGACTTCTTTTTCGGTTACAACAGCAACTGTTGGTGTTAAATCTGCATTTAAAACGAATTCTCCTTTTGAATTTGGAACTTCAAAAACATTACTTTCGTATCCATCTTTTTCCACATTTACAAAATAAGGTTTGTCACATTCGCCTTGAAAATTTGCATTTCCCATGTCGTCTGATGTGCTTTTGCCAATCAATTTGTTATTTTGATTTGCAACAACGATACTGGCGCTAGACAAGTTTTCTCCAGTTTTTATGTTTTTAACCTTTATAATTAAATTCAATTGACAATAAGGCGTGGCTTGATAAATATCGTCATCACCAACTCCTCCATCACGATTACTAGACATGAAAGCTACATTTTGCGATTGATTGAATGTAAAACCGAAATCATCCTTTTCAGAATTTACGGGAATTCCTAAATTTATGGCTTCTTGATTTTTGACAGTATCGTACGCAAAAATATCCAGTCCACCCAAACCTTGTTTGCCATTGGAAGCAAAATACAACACATTGTCATCTGCAATAAAAGCGGATAATTCGTTTCCTTCGGTATTTACATTTGGACCTAAATTTTCTGCTGTTCCAAAACTTCCATCTTCGTTTATCGAGGCTTTCCAAACATCAGTTTTGCCTATAGTTCCTTCTCTATCTGATATAAAATACAACGTTTTACCATCTTTTGAAATGGACGGGCTAGAAGTATTGTATGATTTATTATTTAAATTTATTGAAGTTACATTTCCCCATTTACCATCTATTTTTGATGCCTTGTAAACATACATTTTCCCCAATTTTGATTTTTTGTCTGTTGATTTTTCGAACTTATTGTCAAAAAAACTTTCTCTAGAAAAATAAACTGTATTTCCATCGGCACTTATACTTACTGGACCTTCGTGAAATTTTGTATTTAATGCTGTTACTTCGGTCGCTATATTATTTACAGCTCCATCTTTAAAATCTGATTGATAAATGTCTAAAAAAGGTTGGTTGTTCCATTCGTAGCTTTTTCTGGCTTCGTTTCTGGCACTTGCAAAATATAAAGTATTGTCTTTTAAATACGCTCCAAAATCTGAATTTTTAGAATTTATTCCTACTGTTTTTACATCAAACAATTTTGTTTTACCCAGCAATTTGCTCAAATAATTTTCTTGTGTAGACAAACTCTTGGCTCTATTGTCATTGGGTGCCAATGAGGCAAATCTTCTCATTTGGTTGCCAGCATCATCATATTTTTTATTGGCTTTCAACATTTGAGCATAACGAAAATAAGTTTCTGCATCTTGGGTTGTGGTAATTGCTTTAGCATACCATTTTTCTGCTTCAATAGAATTGAAAACATTGTAATAACTATTGGCCAATTGCTTAAAAACATAAGTGTCTGTTGAGCCGTTATCAGTCAATTTCAAATATTCTTTAGCAGCATTTACATATTCGTATCGCTCATAGAGTTTGTCTGCAGATTTAGTTTCTTTGCTTTGAGCGTAACCAAACGATATGGTTAGTACAAAACTTAAAGCTATATATATATTTTTCATTTTTGTTTTGATTAAAATTAGAAATAACGTGGAGAACTTGATACTTTTTTAGGAAAATTCAAGTCAAACAACAAAATAAATTCGTGCGATGATGGAGTGGTTGTTTTTAATTCCGAAACGATTCTATCATAAGCGTATCCTATACGAAAACCATCGGAAATTTTGAAATTAATCAATCCGCCAAACGAATCATCCAATCTATAAGTAGCACCCAATTCAAACTTGTCATAAAATAAAAAATTGGTCGAAACATCAATGGAGGTTGGCGCATTAAATGCCGATTTCAACATGGCAAAAGGTTTGAATTTTGTGTTGGGAGACAAATCGAAAACATAGCCTCCAGTTAAGAAATAGTGCGATGTTTCTGTGCCATATTTTACACCATCTGGTCTTACAATTCTATCAAAATGTTTTGTTTTTAAAATATTAGGCACAGAGAAAGCAACATAATATTTATTGGTATAATAAAACAATCCTGTACCTATATTGAAGCTAGTTTTGTTTACATCTTCCAAAAAAGCGGGATCTAGTTGGTCTTGCAATGTGGGAGATACTTTGCTCAACAATCCAATATCCAAAAATGTGGCTCCGGTTTTAATTCCAAAAGCCAGTTTATGATCGCCAACAAGATTCAATGTGTAGGAAACGTCTGCAAATACATTTTTTTCATCTACTGGACCTATTTTATCTGAGATAACAGAAAGTCCCAATCCCACATTTTTGGCGACAGGTGAATGTCCAGTAGCTGTAAAAGTGGTAGGAGAATCTTCTATATCTACCCATTGTTTTCTAAACAGCAATCCAAAAGACAAATTTTCTTTTGAACCCGCATAGGCTGGATTTATGATATTCATATTATACATATACTGTGTATAATGTGGATCTTGCTGTGCTTGAGCATCTACTAATGCAAGTATCATGATTATGGTAGTGAAAAATATTTTTTTCATTTGTGTTTTTATTTGTTTAGAAAAACAGTCTTATTAAAGATTAACAAGACTGTTTCTATTTTTATTATCTATTTAAATATACCCAACCTGTTTTGGTTTCACCATTATTTAATTCAATTACATAATAATAGGTTCCTACTGGAGAGTTTTCAGATTTACTGTTTTGTCCTCTCCACTCATCTTTGTAATTGGCTTGACTGTATATTTTGGTTCCGTATCTGTTAAAAACACTAAGTTGTTTAACATCTAAACCACGCAAATCGAAACTATCATTTGATCCATCCCCGTTTGGAGATAGCCCTTTTTGAACCACACAGGATGCAGATTTAACTTCAAAAGTTTGAGTGTCTGTACAGCCATCAGGAATTGTAGTTATTTTGACTGTAAATGAAGTTGGGAAACTACTTGGAGATACATTATTGGCAACGACATATTCCGTTACATTAAACGTGCTTTTATTATTTCCAACAATTGTTCCAGAGGCGTTTGTCCATTGGTAAGTAACAGTGGTTGAACTAGGATTGAAAGAATTGTTTATTGGTGTTGAGGTGATAATGTAGTTGCTTCCAATACAATCTCCACTAGTACCAATTGGAATATCCGCGGTATCTAAAATAACAATTTTAGATTTTGGCAATGATGCGCAACCCAATCTTGAAATAACGACTGAATAATTTCCGTAAGCAGTAACTGTGATTGTACTTAATGTTAATGTCGGTTGCACTATTCCATCCAAACTCCAAACATAAGTAACTAATGGATCAGTTAAACTAAAATTGGTTGGAACCACAGTTATAGTAGCAAATTCATTAATACATTTAATTAAATTAGTATCTGATAATGTAAAGTTCGGTTGTGGGTTTACAGTAAACAGCAATGAAGTAGGTTGCGATACACATCCGTTTAAGATTGCTGTCACTTCATAAGTTCCAGTTGCAGATGGTGTAATTATATTGGTCGTAGCTGTTGGAACAATAACACCGTTTAATTTCCAAATATAACTAGCCGCTGTGGCAACAAAATTGGTCGGAGTAAATGTTATTGTTGCACTATCATTACTACAAATAGTATTGTCAGCATCAGAAGAAGCAATTGTTCCGATTGGAGATTTTACTACTACTAGATTTTGAGGAATAACTGTATTACAAAAGGCTGCTGTTGCTCCAGATATTCTTATATAAATTGTTTGTGTTGTTCCAAGATAAGGAACTAATGGATTTATAGGAGAAATATTTGCCAAAGCATTTGCTTCTGTGTAATGATAGCTAACATTATAGGTATAATTTGGATCTAACCCAGAAATTATATTTGGAGTTAAAGTATTCAAACTGAATGAAGCAATACCATCGTTTAACTGATCGTCGCATACTTTATAGTCAGGTTGATCGGCAGTAATTACACTAGGTCCAAAATTTATTACTACAGTATCTGGATCTTCATTCAACCCACATTTTGTAATCACTTTGTAAGTGCCAGATTCTGTAGCTGTATAGGTTCTAGTATTAGGTGGTAAATTAATCTGAATTCCATTTTTGAACCATTTAAATGTAGCGTCTGGATTTGTTATTTGAGGGTTTAGTACTACTGATGTAAAGCCACATAAATTTTGATCTGGTCCTAGATTTGAATTGCAAATAATACTACAATCACTTGCCCCACTTCCTGGAGTTGGTGGAATGGTTTGATTTAATTGAGTAAATTTAATTGAGCCAGCTCCACCAATATAATTAGTTATTAATACAACATAAACTTGACCCACTTGTGCATTATTGATCGTGAATGTTTCTACTGGTAGAAATGAATAACTACAATCTATAATATTGGTTCCTGGAAATGGATAATAATTTGCAGGTGCAGTTGTGTTATTTTGGCAACCGCCAGGTGTAGGTCCTGGACAACCCTGAGATAATGCCCCACAAGCTACCGTATTAGAAGTAAATGGCCCCCAAGCAACAAAATCAACATCAAGTCCCGCCCCTGTTGGATTGCCTAAAGTATCATAAGAAGTATTTTGACTTATTTCAAAATTTATATTGCCCGCAACTCCCACTGTAATATAATAATAAGTTGGATTTGGGGTTGTGAATAAACAAGCAATCTCCCCTTGACTTGGAACGCCAACTGTATTGGGGAAAATTTTGATATCCGCAGGATCTGCGCAAAGACCTTCACTAGTTTCGCATATTGAAATGGTTCCAATACAAACATTGAAGGTAGCTGTTTGATTTGGAGTTGTTGTATCAGTATAAACTCTAAGATAGTACGTATTTCCAATTATTAAATTGGGCATTACACTACTTTCATTAGGAAGACAAAGTATTTGTGTTAGCAATCCACAATTGCCTGAATAAAGAACGAGATTGAGATTTGTTGTAGATCCAACAATATTAAATAAATTAACATAGTGTTTTGTAGCGGTTGCTGTAAATTGAAACCATACATCGTCATCTATATTAGATGCACACACTGGGGTTGTTGGATTTGTTACAAATACATTAGGATTTGAAGCAGTTGCACCTATAACCGAACCGTTTGCAAATAATGCACAAGAAGCATCATCATTTACTGGAACAACTATCGCATTTGTGCACTCATCATTCCCTACTTTTGTTCCAAATGCATATGGTCCTGCCCATAAACTATATCCATCTACGCTACAATTTGCTCTTACATAAAATTCGTATGAAGTTCCTGCCAATAATCCTGTAGCATTATAGGGATTTGTTGTAGCAATTCCATTACCTGTAGGATTCCCTAGTATTGCAGGTTGAACTATAATTTCCCATAATGATGCAGTTCCTGGTGTAGGTGGTTGAGACCAATTTAAATTAGCAGTAGTTTGCGTAATAGAATTAGCTCCTAAATTTATTGGTTTTGCACAAGTTGGTGGAGGATTGCAAGTTACTAGAGCTTTCCATCCACTACGTTGTGCTGAACCATCACTTTTAAAAACAAAAGTTAAAGACCCATCAGCGCTTGTGGATGTAAACGGCTGAGGTATGGTAGTTCCCCAAAAGGCGCCTGGCATTGCCATTGCTGTGCCAAAGCCTGCGGGATTTCCACTAGAAATTTGAGGAGCAGCTGTTGAATTTCCGTTGTAAACATACAAGCCGTCCCAAGATGATTCAATGTTGAATTCTTGAAAGGTTACAGTTACTTTATCTCCTAGATTTGTTGGAAATATTGTAATAATATCATTTACAGTAGGATTGTTTGTATTTACAGTATAATCTCCTAATGGCCCACCATTGTCATAAAACATACTACCACATCCAGGAGGTGTTATGATTGTTTTTTTATTAGACCAAGGGCTTGTATCTGTTGGGGTACATATACTTCTTACATAAAGATCATAACATGTTCCAGCTGATAATCCACTCAATGTAAATGGATTCGTTGGTACTGCTACAAATCCAGTTGAAGTAGCTGTGGGCGCTGGAGTTCCACAAGGCAAAGCGAGAACTTCCCATCCGGTAGCAGGAACAACATTTGTCCAACCCAATATCACAGATGTTGCTGTAAGACTAGTTGTTGTTAAACTAATTGGCGAAGGACAGGTTGGCAGAGTTGTAAAAGTAAAAGGTGCTGACCAATTACTATTTTCTACACCTGGTGTACAAATTACTCTCACATAATAATAGTATTGGGTTAATTGTGTTAATCCAATTACAGGTAAAGGATTTGTATTTACGCCAGCATATGTTGGAGTTGTTGTTGCCAATGGAACTAAAAGTGGATTTGTTGTCAAGAATACATCCCATAAATTGGATCCTGGAGCAGTCCACCCTAAATTTGCAGTTGATGCAGTAACTGCCGTGGCGCTCCCGCCAGTAGGACTTAAACAAGCAGCAGCACTACAATTTATACTTGTTTGATAAAGTGGAACCGTTAAACTTGGAGTGCCTGTTCCTGCTGCTTTCGTATATATAGTTTGTAAAAACAGTGCGTTATTAATTATTTGTATGCCAACATTTGCAGGTGTTGTTCCACTATTTACCCAATACAATTGAAATGGATAATTTTGACATAGTACTACTGGTTCGTTCCTTGTTACACCTGTTATAAAATCTGCACCTAAAATAGCAACTACTACGTTATTTTGTCGAACTTCCATTAAGGCTCCTCTCCAACCACCTGAAGTAGAAGTCAATCGGAAAGTATAATTGCACTGATCTGCTACCTCACAAACACTCGTATTAAAGGCTTTAGGTCCAGCCCAAGGACTAAAAGTTCCATTGCCACAATCTGCTCTAACCCAATATTCATAAGCGGTACCAGAAGTTAAACCAGAATAAGTAAAGTTCACATTTGTATTCGCGCTCAAACCAGATCCAGTAGGAATAGGTGATCCAAAAGGGAGAACTGAAACTTCCCAAGCTGTAGCGCCAGTGGATCCAGTCCAGGATATATTGGCTGTTGTCATTCCTATATTTGTAACAGGACCAGAAGTTGGTGGATTACAGGTTACTTGTTGTATAACCAAATTATATGGCAATCCTAAAAGTGGTGTTGTACTTGAAGAAATAGCAATTATATATGTTTGCCCAAAAACTACAGCCAAATTAGGTATTGTTCTTACTGTTGTTGCAGTATTTGCAACGCCTGCCAAACAGCTTACACCAACATTGGCACACCCGTTGTAAACAAATAGACTTGAACTTGGTCCACTAGCAGTCATGTTAATGGAAATATTTCCAGTAAAAGTAGCTGTGTAAGAATAGAACACTTCATCACCTTGGAAGTAATTGGTTGTTGCTGGTACTGCGCCACAGGATGTTCCTTGTGAAATATCAAAATCATCTCCATATAAGTTGGTATTGCTACTTTGACTAAATGGCAAAGCAGTAATATTTATTGGAACAGCACAGACAGCACCAATATTTGCCGTTGGGAAATTTAAAGGTGTGCTCCATTGGCTTTTATTTGTTGGCGAACATATGGCTCTCACTTTATATTCATATGTCGTAGCTGGCGATAGTCCGCCATAAACATAAGGATTTGTATTTACTGTAATGCCTGTTCCCGTAAAGGCTGAAAACTCCGGAACAACTTCTACTTCCCACTGGGTTGCTCCACTAGGATTGGTCCATGTTAAATTGGCACTATTGGGTAGTTGTGGCAATAAAACATTTGGAGCGAGCGGTGTTAAACACTGTGTTACAATTTGAACATCATCTATTAGCCAACGATCACTAGAGACAGCAGCTCCAGTTTGAGTATGTACTTTCACAAAAGCGATGTAAAGTTGGGTTCCTGAAGGATAAGCGCTTAGATTTATTGCTTTTTCTTCGTAAATATTATAAGCACCCACATTCATTGTGTTGTCGTCCCAAGTTTGAACAGTGGTATAGGCAGCTAAATTTGATTGAATTGGATCTGTCGAAATCCTAATTTCCAGATTAGTAGCATTTGGTCCCAAGTTGGTTAACCTTGAGAAAAACTTTAGTTGATTGTTTGCAGTTACTGTTATCTGCGGTGTAACCAGCCAATTTTGCATAGTATTTCCTTGTCCAATATTTACCCTATCGATAATTGCTGCATTTGCACCAGTATATGGAGGAAATGGATTGTTTGAAGCCAAAGTCCAATTTAATACAGCTGGACCAGTATTATTATTAAAAACTGCCCAGCTAGAAGGTGTGGTAGGTGGAAAAGTTGCTCCTTCAAAACCTTCATTTATTTGAGAGAAACCCAAAAATGAAGATATTAGAAAGAAAAAACTTAAAGTAATTTTTTTCATAAGTATAAAATTTCAATTATTTTGGTAATTATTTACTCAAATGTAAAAAAATTAACAATTATATATCAAAATCAGTTTAAATGTTGAATTTAATCGATATAAAACATTTAAACATTACAAAATCATCAAATTCTTAAGTTCTAATTAGTAACTTTGTACTTTATATAAAATATGTTAGAAAAAGAAATAATAAATTTTGAAAAAACCGTCATTGTAGGTATTGTAACTCAAAATCAAAGCGAAGAAAAATTAAAAGAATATTTAGATGAATTGGATTTTTTAACTTTCACAGCAGGTGGTGAAGTTGTAAAACGATTTTCTCAAAAAATGGACAAACCAAATCCTAAAACTTTTTTAGGAACTGGGAAAATGGAAGAAATAAATGTTTACACCAAAGAAAATAACATTTCGACAGTCATTTTTGATGATGAACTATCGCCATCCCAACAAAAAAATATTTCTAAAATTTTAGATTGCAAAATTTTAGACAGGACACATTTAATTTTAGACATTTTTGCACAAAGAGCCGAAACCTCCTATGCAAGAACACAGGTGGAATTGGCTCAATGTATATATTTATTGCCTAGACTTTCTGGAATGTGGACACACCTTGAACGTCAAAAAGGTGGAATTGGGATGCGTGGTCCTGGAGAAACTGAAATTGAAACAGACAGAAGAATTGTTCGCGATAGGATATCGTTATTAAAAGATAAAATTAAAACAATAGACAAGCAACAATCTGTTCAAAGAGGAAATCGTGGCGCCATGGTTCGCGTAGCTTTGGTAGGTTATACCAATGTAGGAAAATCTACTTTGATGAATGCGGTTGGGAAAAGCGATGTTTTTGTCGAAAATAAATTATTTGCAACATTGGATACAACCGTTAGAAAAGTAGTCATCAAAAACTTGCCTTTTTTACTGTCTGATACCGTTGGTTTTATTAGAAAACTGCCAACTCAACTAATAGATTCTTTCAAAAGTACTTTGGATGAGGTTAGAGAAGCAGACTTACTGCTGCATGTGGTGGATATTTCGCATCCTGAATTTGAAGACCACATTGCATCTGTGAATAAAATTTTGTTGGATATAAAAAGTGCTGATAAACCTATTATTATGGTTTTCAATAAAATTGATGCTTACAAACATTTGACCATTGACGATGATGATTTAATTACCGAAAAAACATCCAAACATTTTACCCTTGAAGAATGGAAAAATACATGGATGAATAAAGTAGGAAAACACAATGCATTATTTATATCTGCTACACAAAAAGAAAATTTCGAAGAATTCAGAGAAGTAATTTATGAAGCGGTTAGAGAAATACACATTTCAAGATTTCCATACAATAAATTCTTGTATCCTGATTATAAGGATGCTATTGAAAAAGCAGAATAAGCATTTATCATAAAACAACAAGCCTTTCAAATAATTGAAAGGCTTGTTTTCTAAATAACGTATGTAAATCTAATCAAATTTAAAAATTAATAACATTGGACTTTTCGGATTTATCATTTATAAATTCCTGAGCTTCATTAAAAATTGAAATTATTCTTTTTGAAACTGCCAACATATCAGAATATAATATTTTTGCAAGCTCAAAATCGCCATTATTATATGCATCCCAAATATATTGTGCAATTTTATGTAGCTTTTCATGTTTTATTTCCAAAAATTTTACGGCTCTAATATTTCCATAAATTTCTTTCCCCTCATCATAAAACCACTTCCCCAATTCACATTCAGAATGCGATACAACTATGTCCTGCCTTGGTACTAAATGTCCATCTAAATAATATTCTATTTTTGCAAACCAATTGTCATGAGATAATTTAATTGATTCTAGATTCATTTCTTTTGACATCATTTTTAAATTTAATTAAAGTTTTGTAAAAAATAATTCTTCGACTTAAGCAATATAAATTGCTATGTATTTAATTGTTAGGCAAATATAAAGCAAAAATTAATATATAAACGATTAAAAGTAAATAAAATCGTTTAAATGCATTTATTGCAATTAAAAATAAAATATAACTTACAATTAAAAAATTTATTTAGATAAAATTTCATCATTTGTAAATGTTTAATACTCAATATATTGAAAATATTGTCAGAAATATTTATTTTAATTAGCAACAAATACAATGACAATGTTGTAATGTCGTAAGTCAATAAAATAAAAAAAGATAAAAAACTCTTTTATTATTTAATTATAATATTTAACTTTGTATAATAATTATAAAGACATGTTTTCAAAATCTTGTGAATACGCAATCAAAGCAATGATTTTTGTAGCTCAAAAATCTAAAGATGAAAATAGAATTGGCGTAAAAGAAATTGCCAATGGAATTGATGCGCCAGAGCATTTCATCGCAAAAATTCTACAAGATTTAGGGAAAAAGAAATTAATCAACTCTGTAAAAGGTCCTAATGGTGGATTTTATATGGATAAAACAAATCTTAAAAGCTCCATTTCAGATATTGTGAAAGCAATAGATGGTGACGGAATTTATAAAGATTGCGTTATTGGTTTAAAACTCTGTTCTGAAAAAAATCCTTGCCCTGTTCATTTTGAATACAAAGAAATTAAGAAAAACCTAATAAAAATGCTTGAAGAAAGTACTATTGCCGATTTTAATGAAAAATTAGATACGGGTAAATTTTTCCTCAAAAATAAATAATTTTTTTTACAATAAAAGATAAAACGATATTAATATATTGTTATTTTAATTTAAAAGACAGTAAGTTAAAAATACGTTAATTATACAACATTTGTTTAACATTGTGTAATGCATCTTCAAATATTAACACCGACATTTAGCAAACCAAATAAACTTAAATAATTGAATATGAAAAATTTAATAACATGGAAGCTTTTTATTTTAATATTGATTGTAACATCCTGCGCTTCAACAAAAATTGTTGAAAGTTGGAAAGAACCCGATAAGCAAATCACTATAGACAAACTAAAAAAAGTGCTGGTTGTAGCCATGTTCAAAGACGAAACCAGCAATAGGAAAGCGGAAGATCAAATGGTCAAATTCCTTAAAGACAAAGGAATTCCATCATACAATTATTTGAATAAAAATTTTGACAAAACCAAAGTAGAAGTTATACAAAATAAAATTAAAAAAGATGGTTTTGATGGTGCAGTTACTATGCGACTGATTGATGTTGACAAAGAAACAATTTACCAAAGAAACGGAATTAATCGGTTTCCGAATAACTATCGTGATTTTAGTAATTATTATTATGATAGTGCAATTTCTTATTATAATCCAGACAATTACATCACTACAAAAACCTACACAATAGAAACCAACATATATTCAATTACAGAAAATAAAATTATTTGGAGTGCATTAACAGAAACCTCAGACCCAAAAGGTGTTAATAAAATGACTGAGGAAGTTACTCAAGTAGTATACAAACAAATGATTAAAGATGGACTTATCAAATAAACTATGAAATTAAATATAAAAATGTTACTCGTTTGCTTATTCAATCTTTTATTTTCAGAACCAATTTTTGCCCAACAAGCGACCAATTTAATTTCAGACAACAACAATTCCTTAGGATTATGGCTTTTATTGTTCATTATTTTAATTCCTGCACTGGTATTTATTGGCGTTTTGTATCTCAAATTTAAAGACCAAGTAAAAGAAAACGAAGAGTGGAAAAAATTAACTACCGAAACCCATTTCGCTGATTATTTAAAAAATTTAAGCAGCATTCAAATCCGAAAATTCACCAACCTAAAAAAAAGTAACAAGTTGAAAAACAACAATTCCAACATCTTAAAAACCATTGCGTTTTTATTTCTCTCTTCCAGTGTTTTTGCTCAAGACCCAAGCAATCCAAAAGAAAATTTCTTCAGTCAGCCTGGAATTGTTATTACAATTATCATCGTTTTAATTCCGATTTTATTAGCGGTTATTTTCGCAATGATTAAAGCAAACAACTCTGTAAAAACATTACTCAATAAAGGTAAACAAGCAGAAGCTCAAAAATTTGCAGCTCATATTGATTCTTTAGATGACCAAGAAATTGAAGAAAATTTAATAAAACGCGAACAAGCTTTAGAATACAATTTATCCAACTCTGAACTTTCTGGTTCTCAAAAAGCCGAAGACAAAATCGGAATTCTAAACAATGTCCGAGAAAAACACGAAACACATTTTATTTCTCTAAAAAAGAAAGCCGTTCGCAAACCAAGTTTAGAACCCAATATTGCTAAACTAATCATTTGGTATTTTGGTTGCGCTACTTTTTGGCTCGTTGTTGGAACTGGAATTGGCGAATATCTCGGAATTAAATTTGTCGCGCCAGACATCGATCACAGCAGTTGGTTGAGTTTCGGACGATTGCGACCAGTGCATACCAACATCGTTTTTTGGGGTTGGGCATCTTTGGGGATGATTGGTTTAGGATATTATGTAGTTCCAATCGTAAGTAACACCAAAATTTACAGCGTAAAAATGGGTTGGATTGCCTTAATTCTAACCAATTTAATGGTAATTCTAGGTACAATTTGTTTAATGTCTGGCATCAATAATGGTGGTGGCGAATTTCGCGAATACATTTGGCCAGTCATGGCATTATTTGCTGTAGCGTTGATTTTAACCTTAGCCAATTTCATAATGACTGTCGCCAACCGAACGACAAAAGAAATTTATATTTCGAATTGGTACATCGTTTCTGCTATTATTTTCACGATAATTGTTGCTTTAACTGCTTATTTACCTTTTTGGCAAGATGGCGTTTCCGAAACCATTGTCCAAGGATATTTTATGCATTCTGGTGTTGGTATGTGGTTCACGCTCTACACTTTAGGATTGCTGTATTATTTTATTCCGCAGCAAATCAACAAACCCATTTATGCGTACAGTTTAGGAATTTTAGCGTTTTGGACACAAATTATTTTTTACACTATAATAGGAACACACCATTTTATTTTCGCACCAATCGCTTGGTGGTTACAAACGGTTGCCATCGTTGGAAGTGCCGGAATGATTATTCCTGTTGTCGCTGGAACCATTAATTTTATTGCCACTTTCAAAGGAAATTGGCACAAAGTTACCTCAAGTTATACTTTGCCTTTCTTTTTATTGGCAGTAATTTATTATTTTTTAGTTTCAATGCAAGGCACAGCCGAAGCGTTTAAATTCACCAATTTATTGTGGCACTTTACCGATTTTACCGTCGCTCACGCCCATTTAGGATTTTACGGAATTATCACATTCACACTTTGGGGCGGAATGTATGTCGTAATGCCAAGATTAACTGGAAAAGAACCACCACAACATTTAGTTGGAGTACATTTTTGGTTGGCTTTCATCGGATTGTTATTTTATTCTGTGCCACTTTCCATCGGTGCCACTTTAAGAGGTTTAATGTGGATGGAAGGAAAACCGTTCATCGACAGTGTAGTTTTAATGTTTGATTTCTGGGTTTGGCGAGCCATCGGCGGAAGTTTGATGTTCATTTCCCACTTAATTTTCGCTTACAATTTCTACCGAATGACTAATAAAGAAGTCGAAGAATTAGATGTAAAAGAAGAAGCATTCCGAATTTTAGAACAACAAAATAAATAATTTACAGCTATGAACATTTTCAACAATCACATCAGATTATACATCACAGCTGGACTTTTATTTGCGTTGCTAACGTATTTTACTGTAATAATGCCAGCGTTTCAAAACCAATACACCAACTTACCTTTGCCTGGCACAAAACCACTTTCTGGCGATGCCAAAGCTGGTAAATTAATATATATTTCCGAAGGTTGCGTGGGTTGTCACTCACAGCAAGTTCGAAATGTCGAAATGGATAAAATATTTGGTTCACGTCCAGGAATGGCTGCCGATTATGCCAATATTGGTCGTACCAGCATTTGGCAAAACACAGCCACATTAATGGGAACCGAACGAACTGGACCAGATTTGACCGATGTCGGAAACCGTCAAGCCAGTATCGATTGGAATTTAATGC
Organism: Flavobacterium sp.; assembly: GCF_031363805.1. GTDB lineage: Bacteria > Bacteroidota > Bacteroidia > Flavobacteriales > Flavobacteriaceae > Flavobacterium. The sequence continues at coordinate 15,960 of NZ_JANLVD010000208.1, forward strand.
ACTTGTATCAACCACGAAGCGTTGTCAAACAATCAATTATGCCGTCCTACAAATGGCTTTTTGAGATGAAATTAAATCCATCAAAAACCGATGTTGTAGTCAGTATGCCAGCCGAATTCTTAAACGGAAAAGCTGGGAAATTAGTCGCCAAAAAAGAAGCATTGCAATTGGTTGCCTACATTTTATCGCTTAAGCAAACACCATTGCCAACAGGAACTGTTCCGCAAGAATTTTTATATAAAAAAGCAGTTGGCGATATTCCAAATGCAAAATTTGGCGACAAAAAAGTCGATGGTAAAGCGCTTTACGAAGCCAATTGCGTTGCCTGTCATCAAGCCAATGGCGAAGGTCTAAAAGGTGCTTTTCCACCATTAAAAGGAAGTCCGGTTGTAACTGGCGAAAACCTCGAATTGTACGTAGATATTATAATGAATGGCTACGATGCCAGAGCAGATTATGGCGTAATGGCAGCCGTGGGAACCAATATGAATTTCACCGAATTTGATGTTGCCGCCATCATCAATTACGAGCGAAATTCGTGGGGAAACAAAGGAAAAGAAGTCACACCAGAAGAAATTAAAAAAATTATGGATTTTATAAAAATTAAAGTTTCCGCAGAGAATTAAAAAAACACGAATTACACGAATTGGCACGAATTATTTATTTTTCAATTGTATAAAAAGTTTTTTCATTTTAACTTTTTACAAAAATTCATAAAATTCGTTAAAAAAAACATTAACTAAATAACGCATTAAATTCAGGGTAATTTGTGAAATCTGTGTTAATATCAATTAGTGAAAATTCGTACAATTCGTACAATTCGTGTAAAAATCAAATATTATGAAAAAAGCAATCACATTTCTATTCTTAATTTTATTCCAAATCACAGCATTTGCCTGTCCAGTGTGCGAAAGAAATCAACCTAAAATCCTGCGCGGCATCGTTCACGGTTCAGGTCCAGACAACAATTGGGATTATGTAAGTATCGTTATCACCATAATTATTTCGGTTTTTGCCTTAATCTATTCCATAAAATGGCTCATAAAACCAAATGAAAACAACCAAAGTCACATCAAATATTCCATCTTTAAATAACTAATTATGAAAAATAACAGTTACGTTTTTATATTTCTAGATGAAGAAATACAACCTTTTGGCGAATTTTCTGTACCTATAAATTTCGAACTCGACACCACAAAATTAGTCGATGGCGATCACGTGCTCAAAATTGTCAGCAAAGATCCAACAGGAAAAGAAGGCATTCGTAAAATTCCGTTTTTTGTTAGAAATGGACCATCAATCTCGGTGGAAGGTATTTCAGAAAACGATACAGTCGATGGTGTAATTCCGATAATGATAAACGCCTACGGAAAAGGCGATCAAAAACAATTTTTAATCGAAGGTAGCGAAACACCACAATCTACACCAGCTTGGTTTTGGGC
>NZ_JANLVD010000067.1:0-4742 GCF_031363805.1 Flavobacterium sp.
AAATAATTTGAAACTGTTTTTTGAGTATAATTTTGATGTTTTACGCGTTCTGAAGCCAAATAATTTTCCCATAATGCACCAACATCGGTTCTGGTTTCTAATCTGGTAAAATTATTTATAATCGCGTTTCGAATTCCGTTATCGTAAAAACACCAACGATTGGACTTAGTGATTTCTTTGCGCAAATTTCGGCTAAATCCAGGTACTTTATAAATTACAAACACTTTTGAAAGCAAGTCCAAATAACTTTCGACTGTGTTTTTAGAAATTCCTAGTTGTCTTGCTAATTCTTGCAGAGATACTTCTTGACCAAGTTGATAAGCAATTAATTTAAGTAGATCTAAAATTTTATTGGATTGTTTTATGCCTTCGTAAATCAAAATATCTTTTAATAAATAAGAATTTATAATTTCTTTTAAATAGTTTATTTTATCATTCCAATCTGGATATTGCTCTAGTTCTGGATAACTTCCAAAAAGTAAACGCTCTTCCAGTTTAGCGCTAGTTTCTTTATAATTTTCTTGATTTGCAAATTCCATTTGAGCAAAAGGAAAAAGGTAAATCGTGTTTTTTCGACCAACTAATGGCTCACCCAATTTGTTCGACAAATCAAAAACAGATGAACCTGTTGCGATAATTTTTATTCCATCAATAGAATCAACAATCAATTTTAAAATTAATCCAATATCTGGGATGTTTTGTGCTTCGTCAATAACCAATAATTTCAGATTTGCCAAAAGTCGGCTATAATTACTAACCGATCTTTCCTTTAACAAGTTTGCATCTTCAATATCTTCGCCATTTAATTGTAGATATTCTTCTTTTGGAATTGTTGAAAGATAATTTCTTATAAATGCTGTTTTTCCAACACGTCGTGCGCCCAATAAAATCAATACTTTATTTGGTAAAACTTTTTTGTTGAATGAAATTGCTATGCCCCTTTTTAAAAAATCCATAACTTGAAATTTACAAAATAAAGTACAAATATACCAAAAAAATGTAAATTCAGTCAGTCTACTGACTGAATTAATGTAAATTCAGTCAGTCTACTGACTGAATTAATGTAAATTCAGTCAGTTGACTGACTGAATTAATGTAAATTCAGTCAGTTGACTGACTGAATTAATGTAAATTCAGTCGGTTGAGCTAATCCTGAACTATAAAATCTTTTGAATCTTCTTTTTTAAATTCTGGTTGAATATTGATGTGGTTGATATGAAACTGATGAAATAAAACCTGTTCCACTTTATCAAGAAGTATATTGAATTCGCTCATTTTTATATCTTCTGAACAATCTAAATGCGCTTCGAGGTGCAATTCGTCATCGTTTAAATTCCAAATATGAATGTGATGTAGCTTATTTACACCGTCTATTTTATGTACCTCGCGAACAATTTCTTTAATATCTATATGATCTGGCGTAAAAAGCATTAAGATTTTTGTAGATGTTTTTATCAAATCTATTCCAACCACAATTAAATAAATGGCAATTAAAATTGTCATGACACTATCGACCCAAAACCATCCGAAATATTTCATTAACAATCCTCCAATTAAAACCGCCACAGAAGCCATCATGTCTGTAAACAAATGCAGATAAGCCGATTTCATGTTTAAATTATGTTCGGCATCTTTTTTTAGTAGTAAGGCCGAGAATCCATTGACCGCAATTCCTAATATGGACAGCCAAATTACCAAATTTGATTCGATAGTTTTTGGTTCGAAAAATCTTCCGATTGCCCCATAAATTAAAAATAAAGCTACAATAATTAAGGTTGATGCGTTTACAAAAGCTGCAATAAGTTCTGCTCTTTTGTATCCAAAAGTATGGTTTAATGATGCTTTTCGTTTGGATAATTTATTGGCGTACAAACTAAAAACCAGAGTCAAAACATCTGAAAAATTATGCAAAGCATCAGATATTAATGCCAAACTTCCAGAGAAAATGCCGCCTACAATTTGAGATGCAGTGATTAAAATATTGAGTAAAATAGAATAAATTAAATTTTTACCTTTTACTTCGTGTTTGTGGATATGTACGTGGTTGTGATTCATGATTAGATAATTGGTTAAAGTGTCAATTAAATAATTTATAGAATTATCTAATTTTCCAAATTATCTCATTGGCACATTATTTTATTGACTCTAGTGGCGTGTCTTCCACCTTCAAAATTAGTAGTCAAAAAAGTATCAACCATTTCGATTGATTGCTGAATTGAGGTAAAACGCGCTGGAATACTTATAATATTTGCGTCATTGTGTTGACGCGCCAAACTAGCAATTTCTTTGATCCAGCACAAAGCAGCCCGTACATTTTGGTGTTTGTTAGCACTCATCGCAATGCCGTTTCCGCTTCCGCAGATAATAATGCCAAAGTCTGCTTTTCCATCATTCACATCAATAGCTACTTTATGACCAAAATCTGGATAATCTACACTATCAAAAGTATTTGTACCATAATTTGTAATTTCATGTTCTTGTGATTCAAGATATTGCACAATTGCTTTTTTGTAGTCGGGACCAGCGTGGTCGTTTCCTATTGAAATTTTCATTGTTGTAGTTGTTTGTTATCTTTACAAAGATAAACATTTGAAAATGAAATTTACAGCAAATATTTCAAGATTTGAAGAAAGTGAAGTTTTTTGGACTTCAATAATTATTATTCCTGAAATAATTTATCAAGAAATGACTAAAATTGCTTCCGACAAACGCATTATTTGTACCATAAACAATTCACTCACTTTTCATTGTGCTATGATTCCAAAAAAACCGTTTCATTATATAATGTTAAGTAAAGATAAAATCAAAGCGTTAAAAATAAATGTGAATGATGAAATTTTAGTTGAAATTGTTCCAGATAAATCTGAATTTGGAATGGAAATTTGCGAAGAATTGCAAGAAGTTTTAGCTTCTGATGATGATGGAAATTTGCTTTTTCAAAAACTAACGCCTGGAAAAAAAAGAAGCATTTTTTATATGCTTTCCAAAACCAAAAACACACAATTAAAAATTGAAAAATCATTTGTCTTTGTTGAACATTTAAAAAGAAACAAAGGGAAATTTGATTTTCAAATTTATCAGGAGGATTGTAAAAATTTTAGAGATAAAAATTCTTTATAATTTTAAAGTTATGTAAATCAGTGTTTTATATTTGATTTTTTGACGTTGTTAATAACCGAACACAATTGCTTGATATTCAGTTAACGCTACCTTAACAACTTCTGTTAACAACTTTGGAAAGATAATTAAAACTTTTTCGTACTTGTATCAATTAAAATCGTAATCCAAAATCCAATCGAGAAAATCAAATTTAGTTTGTGCTTTTTACATTTTATTTATCAGCAAAAAAAAGTGGTTTATTAACAGAAATTAACAACCAAACTTATAAATAAAAGTAGTTGTTTTTTGATTGTTAACAATTGTTAGTAAATATTAAAACAAGTTCTTTTTCATTGCTTTACATTCATTTAACATTGTTGATTACCTTGTATAAGTTTCAATAACTTAAATATTGTGCCCTTTTTACAAAAGTTATAGTAGCTATTAACACCCTATCATAACCATTAAAAAATAATTTAATTTTAATTTTTCTTTTTGTTGTTTTTAATAGATGTTGATAAGTTTAAATTTTTAGATAAAAGAGAATAGACAAAAATATGAAAGACTTAAAAAATACTTGTCTATTATCTCTTTATCAATTATGTCTTTGACTCTTTAAAAGTTATATTTTCTTTAAATCTAATATCTAATATCTGAAATCTAATATCTTATTCGTAATTTTAAACTTTATTAAAATGAATTATGAGTAAAATGCCAAAAAAGTTTGGAAAAAATGAGAAAGATTTCTCGACAAAAATTATAAAAATACTATCACAAAACGCCAATAAAGGATTTAACTACAAACAAATTGCAGCCCTTTTAGAAGTTGATAATACAAAAAGCAGAAACGAAATTATAAAAGATTTAAAAATTCTAGCTTCCACAAAAAAGATTATTGAATCCGAACCTGGAAAATATTTAGTGAAAGCCATTTCACAAGATTATTATGAAGGAACCATTGATATGACTTCCCGAAAAACAGCTTATTTTGTTTGTCCAGATTTTGGTGAAGATGTTTTTATTCCGACCAATAATCTAAACAGAGCTTTGGATAAAGACACAGTTAAAGTCTATGTTTACAACCGAAGAAAAGGAAAACGTCCTGAAGGAGAAGTGATTGAAGTGGTAGAACGCGCCAAAACCGATTTTGTTGGTGTAATAGCTATTCATCCTAATTTTGCTTTTGTTTCTACCGCCAATCCAAAAATGTATACCGATATTTTTATTCCAAAAGATAAAATTGGCGAAGCTCAGAATGGCGATGTGGTTTTAGTTCATATTGAAGATTGGCCTAAAAAAGCCGATTCACCCTTTGGAACAGTAACCAAAGTTTTAGGAAAACCTGGCGAACACAATACTGAGATTCATGCGATTTTAGCAGAATATGGTTTACCATCAGAATTCCCAGTAGAAGTTGAAGTTTTTGCACAAAAAATAGATACTTCCATTCAAGAAGCCGAAATTGCCAAACGTCGAGATATGCGGAATATCTTGACTTTTACAATTGATCCTAAAGATGCTAAAGATTTTGATGATGCACTTTCATTCCAAAAATTAGAAAACGGAAATTACGAAATTGGCATTCACATTGCCGATGTTTCGCATTATCTTCAAGAAGGAACAATTCTTGATGATGAAGCTTA
>NZ_JANLVD010000074.1:0-16576 GCF_031363805.1 Flavobacterium sp.
TACTATTACAATGGTGGCGGAGTTTCTTTGGGCGATATCAATAATGACGGACTAGTAGATATTTATTTCACTTCCAATCAAGGCAAGAATAAATTATATCTCAATAAAGGAAATAATAAATTTGAAGATATCACTGCAAAAGCAGAAGTTGAAGGTCAAAGTGACTGGAAGGCAGGAACAGTAATGGCAGATGTAAACAGTGATGGTTTTCTAGATATTTATGTTTGCGCTGTGGTTGGCATCAATGGTTTCGAAGGCCACAACGAATTGTTTATCAATAATAAAAATAACACTTTTACGGAAAGTGCTGCAAAATACGGATTGGATTTGGACAATTACAGTTCATCGGCGGCTTTTTTCGACTATGATTTGGATGGCGATTTAGATATGTATCTTCTAAATCATGCAGTTCACTCTGAATTATCGTATGGAAATGCAACCATTAGAAACAAAAGAAGTTATGAATGTGGCGATAAATTATTTAGAAACGACAACAATAAATTTGTAGATGTTAGTGAAAAAGCGGGTATTTTTGGCGGTGCAAATGGTTATGGACTAGGTTTAGCCGTTTCCGATTTCAATTTAGATGGTTACCCTGATATTTATATTGGCAACGATTTTCATGAAGATGATTATTATTACCTCAACAATGGCGATGGCACTTTTACCGAAAGTTTGAAAACTTATTTTGGTCATACCAGCCGATTCTCTATGGGTATTGATGTTTCTGATGTTAATCACGATGCTTTTCCTGATATTTTATCTTTGGACATGCTTCCTGAGGATGAAAAAGTCTTAAAATCTTCTTTAGGTGATGACAATCCGCAAATGATGAAACTAAGAACAGAAAAATTTGGATATCATTACCAATACTCTCGCAATATGCTCCAAATAAATCAAAGCGGAAAACATTTTACAGAAACTGCTTTATTGAATGGCGTTGCAGCCACAGACTGGAGTTGGAGTGCTTTATTTGCCGATTATGATCAAGATGGAGAACAAGATATTTTTGTTTGTAATGGAATTCCGAAACGTCCAAACGATTTGGATTATGTGAAATATTTTTCAAATGACCAAATCAAAACTAAAATTAGCACTACAAAATTATTAGACAAAGAAGCATTAAACAAAATGCCAAAAGGCAATGTGACCAATTATATTTTTCAAGGTTCTCCAAATTTAGAATTCAAAAATAAATCGGCTGAATGGATCGAAAACGATTCTATTATTTCTAACGGAAGTGGATATGCCGATCTTGACAATGATGGCGATCTTGATTTGGTGACCAATAATACTAACGATATTGCAACGGTTTACATTAACAAAACAAACGATAAATCAAACTATCTAAAAATAAAATTGAAATTTGAAGGCAAAAATATTTTCGGAATTGGTGCCAAAATAATCGCATATTCAAAAGGTAAAAAACAATGCAAAGAATTGCAAACAACTAGAGGATTTCAGTCATCATCAGAACCGGTGATTCATTTTGGTTATGGAAAAACAACTGTAATTGATTCGCTGGTAGTTATTTGGCCGGACAAAACATGCCAAACTTTATCAAAAGTAAAAACAAACCAAACACTCGCCATCAAAGCGAATACCAACAGAAAAACATTCAATTATCAAACTTTACATCCTAGGGTTTTACCAATTTTCAAAAAATCAGATACGCAATTAGGTATCGATTTTATACACCAAGAAAATGATTTTATAGATTTTACAGCTCAAAAATTAATTCCATACCAACGCTCTGATCGTGGACCAGCAACAGCAATAGGAGATTTGAATGGCGATGGGAAAGAAGATATATTTTTTGGCGGTTCGAAAGGTAAAAAAGCAGTTATTTATCTGCAAAATACCAACGGTTTTACTAAAAAGACTGTAGCCGAAATTGAAGCTGATTCTATTTTTGAAGATGCTTCAGTAGTAATTGCCGATTTTAATAATGATAAGACCAATGATTTGTTTGTGGCTTCTGGAAATGGTGAAAACGCGCAAAATTTAGAAGATAGATTGTATTTAAACAAAAATCAGAAATTTACAAAATCAACTTTACCAGAATTACGTCAAAATGCTTCGGTTATAAAAACTTTCGATTATGATGCCGATGGTGATTTGGATATTTTTATTGGCAATAATTCGGTCACAAATCGTTTTGGAAGTTCGCCCGATTGCTTTCTTTTAAATAATAACAAAGGCGTTTTTTCGAGAGTTCAACATAAATTTTTTGATAATCTAGGAATGGTGACTGATGCCATTTTTGACGATTTCAACAAAGATGGAAAAACAGATATAATTGTCGTAGGAGAATGGATGAAACCTACATTTTTAGCCAACAAAAATAATAATTTTGTAAATGTAACTGAATCTATTTTTCCGGAAAAAAATAATGGTCTCTATCAATCAATTATTCCTTTTGATATTGACCACGATGGCGATCAGGATTATTTATTGGGAAATTGGGGCATGAATTCCAAATTTAAAGCATCGACAAATTTTCCTATGAAAATGTATTATGATGATTTTGATGCCAATGGAGATTATGAAACTATTGTTGCTATTGAAAAAGGACAAAAATATTTCACCACAATGGGATTGGACGAATTGGTTGAAGAATTTAGTGGTTCACTCAAAAAGAAATTTACATCTTATAAATCATTTGCTGGAAAAGCATTAGAGGAAGTTTTTGATCCAAAAATGCTACAAAAAGCAAAATTGTACGAAGTTCATAATTTAAAATCGGGCTATTTAAAAAACGAAAAAGGGAAATTTATTTTTACTCCTTTTGATAATAAACTGCAAGTATCGCCAATAACTTGTTTTGTGAAATCAAATTTTGATAAAGATAGTAAACAGGAAGTTTTCGCTGCTGGAAATTATTTTGGAATAACGCCATATCACTCAAGATTCGATGGATTTTCGGGCGCTTTAATTAAAAACGAAAAAAACATACTTTTAGGCAACCAAATTGGAATCGATTTAACTCAAAAAGCAGTTCGGCATTTAAATATTATTACTTTTCATGAAAAAAATTATATGTTGGTTACTATTAATAATAAAAAAGCAGAAGTTTACGAAATACAAAGTTCCAAATAGAAACGTCGAAAATTTAATTAAAATGAAACCAAAATTTTACATTGGATTATTTTCAATACTACTTTTCTTTTCCTGTAAAAAAGAAACTTCAATAATAGTTAGTAGCAAAGACTATCATGCAGCAGTTGACAATGTAACCCAAATAATGCTTCATGATATATTTTCGCCACCTGTAGCAAGCAGAATTTTTGTGTATCCAAATATTGCCGCTTTCGAAGTAATTGCGCAAAATAGCACAAAATATAATTCGCTTCAAAATCAATTGAATGGTTTAGATTCAATTCCCAAATTGGATTCAAAGGCTGGAGTAAATCAAAAATTAGCAGCTTTAGTAGCCCACATGGAAGTGAGTAAACAATTGGTTTTTTCTGAAGAAATTGTCGAAAAATTTAGAGATAGTTTGTATAAAAAATGGAGTGATTGTAACGAAAAAGAATTTGAAATTTCAAAAGATTATGGACTCAAAGTAGCCGAGAGAATTAAAAAATGGATGGGGAAAGACAATTACAAACAAACCAGAACATTTCAAAAATATACTGTAAGCACAAATATTGAAGGTCGTTGGCAGCCAACTCCACCAGCATACATGGATGCTATTGAACCACATTGGAACAAAATTCGAACTTTGGTTTTGGATTCTGCATCACAATTCAAACCAAAACCAGCCATGCCATTCTCGTTAAATAAAAATAGTGTTTTCTATAATCAGGTTAAAGAAGTGTATGATATTGGAAATGAAATTACAAAAAAAGGAGAATCTTGCGAAGAAGTTAAAATTGCACAATTTTGGGATTGCAATCCGTATGCAACAGTAAACCAAGGGCATATGACTTTTGCGAAAAAGAAAATTACACCTGGCGGACATTGGATGGGCATTGTAAAAATAGCTTCTCAAAAATCAAATGCAGATTTTGAAAAAACCGTTTATGCATACACCAAAACATCTATTGGTATATTTGAAAGTTTTATAAGTTGTTGGGATGAAAAATTTAGAAGCAACGTTATCAGACCTGAAACCATCATTAATGAAAAAATGGATGAAAATTGGAAACCGCTTTTGCAAACGCCTCCTTTTCCAGAATACACCAGCGGGCATTCCGTTTTATCAACTTGCTCAGCAATTATTTTGAACAATATTTTTGGTGATAATTTTTCATTTGTTGACGATACAGAAATACCTTTTGGATTACCAAAAAGAAAATTCTCTTCTTTTGAGAATGCTTCAAAAGAAGCTGCAATTAGTCGGTTTTATGGAGGAATTCATTATAAAGCTTCTATTGAAAATGGTATTGAACAAGGCAAAAACATAGGCGATTTTATTGTTTCAAAATTAAAAATGACAAAATAATGTCGAAAAAAAAATCATATTTTATAATAATTTTTTTAATACTTTCTATACTTTTTTGTTGGTACATTTTTATAAAAGAAAATGACTATACGATTACTTTTAAAGCCAAAACAGCTACAGGAACCGTTTTTCAAGGAATTGAAGAATGGACAAAAATGAGAAAAAACAACAACAAAGAAGATTATAAAATAATTAAAAAGAAAAAATATGAATTTATAAAATTGAGTTTAGCCAATATAATTTACAATTGGGAATTTAGTTCGCTAAACGATTCAATTACAAATGTTAAAGTTGGAATTACCGATTTAAATCACAGTTTTTACAATAGAATTTCAATTCCTTTTTTTAATACAAAGTTTAAAGAAGAACAACTAAAAAAAATCTTAGCATTTAAAACTGGTTTGCAAGAACATTTAAAAAATTTAAAAGTTGGAAAGGTTCAAGAAGGAAAAACTGAAGAAATATTTGTGGCATACATCAAACTAAAGAGTGTAATACAAGAAAAAGCACAAACAATGATCATGGACGATTCAAAAATCACTGGTTTTTTGTATAATAAAAATATAAAAATTATTGGCAAACCATATCTCGAAGTTACTCATTGGAATTTAGAAACAGAACAACTCGAATTTAATTATTGTTTCCCAATTAATAAATCCGAAAATTTAATTGATACTGAATTTGTAAAATTTAAAACAATTCCATCAAAAAAAGGATTAATAGTTTCCTATTTTGGAAATTATAGAACATCCGATCGTGGTTGGTTTGCTATTTTAGATTATGCCAAAAATCATAATATTGAAATAGATTATAAACCATTGGAGCATTTTATGGCAAATCCATTCAATGGTGGTGAAGAACTTTCTTGGGAAGCAAAAATTTGTATTCCATTTAAAAAATAGGCAAAAATAATTTACAAACTGAGGAGATTTTAATTTTATCAATCAATAAAATATTTAACGAAATCCTTTTCGGAGATTAGAATGACGATTTTTTTATCAAATCTTAAATAAATCTTAATTTAAAAGTTAAATTTATAAAAAAACTATCTATTTATTACATATATGCAAAGTAAACTGAAACTGAGTTTTTGGCAAATTATCAATATGAATGTCGGTTTCTTTGGCATTCAATACAGTTTTGGTTTACAACAAAGTGCTGTAAATCCTATCTATGATTTTCTTGGCGCAAGTCCAGACCAACTACCCATTTTAAATCTCGCTGGACCATTAACTGGACTTTTAATTCAACCCATAATTGGCGCTTTGAGCGATAAAACTTGGTTGCCAAAATTTGGAGGACGACGAAAACCATTCTTTTTTATTGGTGCAATCATTTGCAGTTTGGCTTTATTTCTTTTTCCTTTTAGTAGTTCACTTTGGATGGCAGCAGGATTGCTTTGGATTTTAGACGCTGGAAACAACACTGCAATGGAACCATATCGCGCTTTTATAGCTGATAAATTGGATGAATCGCAACAACCAACTGGTTTTCAAGCACAAAGTTTTTTTACAGGATTCGGACAAACATTGGCAAACATTTCACTATTTATTTTTCCAATGATTTTTATTGGAACTACAGGAAAACTACCAACTTGGGTTTTTGCCTCCTTTTTTCTTGGTGCGGTTTGTTCTATTGGTTCGGTTTGGTGGAGTTCGCATACAACCAAAGAAATTCCTCCGACAGACGAAGAATTACAAAAAATAAAATCTGAAAAATTAAATGTTTTTACTCCTTTTATAGATATTTTTTCTGCTATAAAAGATATGCCAAAAGTAATGTGGCAACTAGCACTAGTGTATCTTTTTCAATGGTATGCCTTGTTTTGTTATTGGCAAAATTCATCCAAAAGTATAGCACTTTCTGTTTGGAATGCAACGCCAAAATCCAATCCAAAATTATATGAAGAAGCAGTTGGCTGGACAGGTTTGGTGAACGGTTGGTATAATATTGTTACGTTTTTAGTTGCCTTTGCATTGGTTGGTTTCGCTAGAAGATATTCACCAAAATATGTACATTTTACTTGCTTGGTTTTAGCAGCAATTGGATTTTTAATTTTCCCACATATTGAAAATAAATATTTGCTATTTCCTGCTATAACTGGTTTCGGAATTGGTTGGGCAAGTATGATGGGAATTCCTTATTTAATGGTCGTTTCCAACATTCCGAAAGAACGATACGGAGTATATATGGGAATTATTAATATGATGATTGTGATTCCTATGTTCATTCAAACAATCACTTTTGGCTATATTATGAAGCATTTTTTACATAATGATCCACGATTAGCAATTACATTTGCTGGGGTTTTAGTAATATTAAGCGCAATTTGTACTTTATTCATCAAACCAAAAAAGCAATTAGCTAGTGAATAATATCGCCTATCATAAAGCAATCGAATTATTACAAACCGTTTCCACATCGGCAGGATTTTTGGCTAGTGCAGAAAACACCGCCAATTATAAACGAGTTTGGGCAAGAGATGGCGTTATTTGTGGATTTGCAGCTTTAGCTTCTGGCGATGAAAAACTAATTGAAACCTTCAAAAGTACTTTACAAACATTAGCCAAAAACCAACATAAAATTGGAACCATTCCATCAAACGTCTTAATTTCCGATGATAAAAATGAAGTTAGTTATGGAGGTTTGGCGGGAAGAGTTGATGCGGTAACTTGGTTTATTATTGGCATTTGTCAATATGCTTTCTACAAAGCCGATATATCTTTTGTGGCAAAATACAATCGAGAAATCGAAAAATGTTTTGAACTTTTGGATGCTTGGGAATTCAATAACAAACATCTAATGTATGTTCCATTATCTGGAAATTGGGCCGATGAATATATTACCGATGGTTATGTTTTGTACGATCAACTGTTGCGAATCTGGGCTTTAAAAAGTTATAACTATTTTGTTAAAAGTAATGCTATTTCTGATAAAATAAATAAAATCAAGGAACAAATAGAAATCAATTTCATTCCAAATGCTGTTGGAGAAAAGTATCATGAACGTGCCTATAATGAATTAAAATTTCAAGATTTTGCGCCTTGTTCTTTTTCGCCTTCTGGTTATAAAACACAATTTGATGCATTTGCGAATTCACTTTTTTTGATGTTAAATATTGGAAACGAAACATTTCAAGAGAATACTATGAATTATTTTATTCATTTGCAAAGTCAGACTAATTTTCAATTGATTCCAGCTTTTTGGCCTCCAATTCAGACCACAGATTTAGATTGGAATCTATTAAAAAATAATTGTAAATACGAATTCAGAAATTATCCAAACGAGTTTCACAATGGCGGAACTTGGCCTATGGTAAACGGTTTTTATGGTCTGGCATTGTTATCAAAAAATAAAATAAAAGAAGCCAATTCGCTTTTAGAGCATTTAAACGAAGCAAATGCAATAGAAGATTTTGGTTTCTACGAAAATTTTAATACCGAAACCGAAGCACCAAACGGAGTAAAATATTGTGCTTGGAGCGCCGCAGCAACGGTTTTATTACATCAATCAGTTCACAATAATTTTAAATTACTATTATAATTTGAAAAATATAGACATTATTTGCATAGGCGAAGTTTTAATCGATTTTATTGGTCACGAAGTCAATACTTCCATCAATAGAACCAAAGATTATCACAGATTTCTTGGTGGTTCGCCAACCAATGTGGCAGTAAATGCTTCACGATTAGGGCTGAAATCTTTGTTGGTTGCCACTTGTGGTCAAGACGGTTTGGGCGATTATATTGTCAGAAAATTGAATGCAAATAATGTAATTACGACTCAAATTAAAAAATTAGAAACTACGCCAACATCTGTAATTTTTGTGTCAAAATCTACAGAAACTCCAGAATTTATTCCATTTAGAGAAGCAGATTGTGAAATTGTTGAAGACCAACTTCCAGATGAAATTATTGCTGAAGCCAAAATTTTTCATACTACTTGCTTCGCTTTAAGTAAAAATCCAGCAAGAGAAACCATTTTAAACAGAGCCAAAAAAGCCAAAGAATTGGGTTTACAATTGAGTATAGATTTGAATTTTTCTGAGCGAATTTGGAAATCTAGAAACGAAGCAAAACAAGTGATCGCAGCCTATTTATCAAACGATCCATTAGTCAAATTGAGCGAAGATGATTGTTATAGATTGTTTGCAGAAGTAAAATCGGAAGATTACATTTTTGATTATTTTCATAATCTTGGTGCCTCAACAATATGCTTAACCAAAGGAAAAAAAGGCGTTGTAGTTTCCGATAAAAAAGAAGGTTTGCTTTTTCAAGAAGCAATTCCTATTGATGAAATTAAAGATTCTACTGGTGCTGGCGACGCTTTTTGGACAGGATTTTTATATGCAAAACTGATAAACACTAGTTTAAATGATTGTGTGACTATTGCCCAAAAATTAGCTTCTATAAAACTACAAAACGTAGGCAGATTGCCAGATGGAATCAATTTTCAAGACTTTTTACACGATTAACAAAGACAAATATGAAAAATGCAGCTATAAAATTATCTCTATTTTTTAACTATTTTGTATTTGCAATTTTGCTGAATTGTGTTGGAATTGTCATGCTTCAAATGCAACTTAATTTTGGAGTTTCTAAAAGTGATGCTTCTATCTTGGAAGGTTTTAAAGATTTACCAATTGCAATTGCAGCTTTTATTTTCGCTTCCTTTCTTCCAAAAATTGGACTTAAAAAATCGATGTTAATTGCCTTGGCTTTAGTAACAATTGTTTGCAGTATTATGCCTTTTGCAGATGCTTTTTGGTATTTTAAATTGTTGTTTTTTGTGATTGGTGTTTCGTTTGCATTGATAAAAGTTTCAGTTTTTTCAACTATTGGATTATTGACTAATAACGAGAAAGAGCACAGTAGTTTTATGAATTTTCTGGAAGCTATTTTTATGTCTGGCGTGATGCTTGGCGGATTTGTATTTAGTTATTTTGTAAACGATGCTGATCCAAAATCTAAAGAATGGTTGCAAATTTATTGGATAATTGCTGGATTGTCATTTCTTGCTTTTCTGTTATTATTGTTCTCAAAATTAGACGAAAAAGAAGCCAAAATAGAAAATACATCTTTAGAAAAAGACTTTAAAGAAATGATTGTAATGATTGCAAAACCATTAATAATTGTCTTTATTCTTTCCATCTTTTTTTATGTTATGATTGAACAAAGTTTCTCTACTTGGATGCCAACATTTTACAAAGAAATTCTTCGCGCACCCACAAGTTTGGCAATTCAAGCTGGTTCGATATTGGCTGGCGCCACTTTTTTAGGAAGACTACTTTCAGGATTTGTTTTATTACGAGTAAAGTGGATTCATTTTTTATCCTTTTGTTTGCTTGCAATTGCTACAATAGTTTTACTAGTTATGCCTTTGGCAAAAAATATCATCATAGAAAATAATGCAACAATGACTTGGTTAAACGCACCGTTTGTTCTGTATTTATTACCAATTATGGGATTGTTTTTAGCACCCATTTATCCAACATTAAATTCAACTATTTTGTCTTCGTTGCCCAAACATATGCACAGTTCAATGTCTGGACTAATTGTGGTTTTTTCAGCACTTGGTGGAACTACTGGTTCCATAATTACTGGACATGTATTTGAATCTTTTAATGGAACAACCGCTTTTTATTTCTCATTAATTCCTGTATCTTTAATATTTATTTTATTGTGGATTTTAAATAGTTTAATTTATAAAAATCATTCCAATTCTGATGTAGTTGTATAAAAAATAATAGTCATAAATTTCAAAAGAAATCAATGAAAAAAAAGGCTGCCCTTTTATTATTAATTTTATTAATCACTTCTTTGCTTTATAGTACGGCAGAATACTACTTGCTTATTTCTTACGAAAAAGAACAAAATTGGGTCACTTCTATGAAAAATTTGCCCAATTCAGAGTTTAAAATTTTAAAATTAAATGCTAGTATTTATACATTTGTTGATGATACCGAATTCGAAAACGTAAACGAAAATATCATACTAAATAACAAAATGTACCATGTTTTCAAAAAGAGAATTAAGGACAATATTCTTCATTTGTATTATTTAAGCAATTCCCATCAAAACAAATTGGATATAGAATTAAAAAAAATTAGCGATAAGCAATTATTAACAGATTCTCCTTCAAATAAAAGTCCAATTGAAAAATTATTAAACTCATTTTCAAAAGATTATCTACCTAATATCTATGATGATTATCAAAATTTGTTTACATTACAATCAGATCTAAAGTCCATTTTCGATAATCAGAAGAGAAAACTACGTTCTGGTTTCAAAAATAACAATGACCATCCTCCAAAATTAGTTTAGTTTTTATAAAATTATTTTTGTTTTTAGTAAATGCTAATGATAAAAATATTTCAATGATTTAATCATTTATTTTAAAAACTAAACCATTTAAAAATGAAAAAAACTTTCATAAGTTGTCTTATTTTGACAACTACCATTTTATATTCACAAACCGAGGTAGATGGTTTAATGATGCCTAAAAAAAATATTTGCCTTGGCGGTATTTTCCAAAATAGCTCATGGAGCAACTATTGGGAAGGCACTTTTAAACGCGATAATTTAAATTTTGGAACAGTTACTACAAACACAATTGCTTTCAATGCAAATTATGGCATAACTGATAAAATAAATATCATTGCTGGTTTGCCCTACATTCAAACTAAAGTTTCTGGCGGTACTTTAATAGGTCAAAGCGGTTTTCAGGACATTTCATTCACACTAAAATATAATGTGCTTGAAAAGAAAGTAAACAAAACAACATTTTCATTAATAGCGTTGGCTGGTTTTTCTATTCCAACAACAGATTATGTAGCAGATTATCTGCCGTTAAGCATAGGATTGCAAAGCAAGACAACTACTTTCAGATTAATGGGAGATTATCAAATAGGAAAAATATTTGCCACACTCTCAGCCGCTTATGTAGCAAGAGCAAATATAATTATTGATAGAGATGCCTATTTCACTACTGAATATATTTACTCCAATGAAGTCGCCATGCCAGACGTTTACACCAATAATTTAAGAATGGGTTATCGATCTGAAGAATTGATTGCTGAACTTATCTATGACAACTGGCTAACTTTGGGTGGCTTTGACATTACTAAAAACAATATGCCTTTTCCGAGCAATATGATGAATATGTCAAAAATTGGCTTCCATGGAAAATATACTTTTAAAAAATTGAGAGGATTGGCACTTTTGGGTGGTTACAACTATGTAATTGATGGTAGAAATGTCGGGCAATCCCAAAGCTTTTATGGCGGTCTATTTTACACTATTAATTTTACTAAATTATAATCCAATGAAAAATACAATTCAAAAAACTGTTAGAATAGCTTGCTTTATTCTTGTAACTATGATTACAATTTCATGTAATAAAGATATTGAAGAACGAAATGAACTATATCCACAACTCAATCCAACAAATACCGATTTAACCTCTGGTGGTAGTTGGACAACCTATTTATTAACAACACCATCAGAATTTTCGTTAAATGCACCTATTGCAACAAATACTGAACAATTTGCCATTGAAGTCAATGAGATAAGAAACTACCAAAACAACATATCACAACAACAGAAAGACATCATCAAATATTGGAGTGTTGGTGGCGTGTTGCGATGGAATGAAATAATGCGAACTTTGGTTGCGCGACACAATTTGCCTCCTTATCAAAATGAAGATGGAACCTACCCTATTCCATCTGGAGCCAATCCGTTTAATTATCCTCAATTCCCATTTTCAAATCCGCCGTATGCAGCACGTGCTTATGCTTATGTTTCTGCAGCACAATATGATGCTATGGTTTCGACTTGGTATTATAAAAAACTATACAATCGTGTAGCACCTTATGCTGTAGATCTTGGTATTAAGGTTTTAGTTCCAAAAAGCACTATGCCTTCTTATCCTTCAGAAGATGCTGTATTAGCTGGCGTTACAGTCGAAATGTTGAAACTTTTATTTCCCACGGAAGTCGAATTTATAACACAAAAGGCGGAAGAACAAAAATTATATCGCATTATTAGCGGTGCCAATGTGAGAAGTGATATTGATGCTGGATACCAACTTGGAGGTAAAATAGCAGCCAAATTTATCGCTAGAGCCAAAACAGATGGAGCTGGTGCCGCTGTTGGCAATCCTACAATTTGGGCACAATTGGAAACTACAACTGCTGCTACTGGACAAATTCCATGGAAATCTTTGGAATTGCCACCAAGACCGCCAATGCTACCTTTGTTTGGAAAAGTTAAATCGTTTCTTCTAACACCAGATATGATAATTGCCAATAGACCCGATGCTCCGCCTTCGACTAGTTCTGCGCAATTTGCTGCTGAACTAGCAGAAGTAAAAAATTTCAGCGAAAACAATTCCCGCGAAAACATGAAAATAGTAAGTTATTGGGCCGATGGCGTGGGAACATTCACACCACCTGGACATTGGAATTTAATTGCTAGTGAAAATTTCGTTCTAGAAAATTATAGCGAATTAAGATGGTCAAGAAACATGGCGTTACTCAACATCACCTTGATGGATGCGGCTATCAGCTGTTGGGATGCTAAATATTTTTACTTCAATCCAAGACCGTGTCAAATCGACCCATCTATCAAAACGTTAACTGGAACACCAAATTTTCCAGCGTATGTTTCTGGTCATTCCGCTTTTAGCGCTTCGGCTGCAACTTTTTTGTCACATATTATTCCTTCCAAACAATCCATATTTCAATCCATGGCAAAAGAAGCTTCAGAATCAAGAATAATGGGCTGTATTCATTATCGAAGCGATTGCGAAGCAGGATTTATTTTAGGGAAAAAAGTAGGGCAACTTGCTGTTAATCGAGCTGTTTCTGACGGTGCAGAATAAAATGTAAAATAAGTTTAGCAGTTTTTAAAGTTATATAAACTATTATTAAGGGAGAATCAAATCATATTTTTTGTAATTTGCTTAGTGAATTTTAGAACAAAACAATTAAATGAAAATTATCCTTCATATAGATGAAATTTTAAAATTACTTCTTGCACAAGAAGACACCGACTTTGATAAAAAAATAACCAAAGACGATTCTGGTTCAAAAAAATTCATATTAATAGATGAAAAAACAAAGCAAAATTTTGCAATTGAAGGTACTTATTTTTTATCCAATTTATTACAAGAATTAATTCTGGCGCAAGAAAGTAATCAAGATTTTATTGAAACCGAAAAGATTTTTGAACTTCCTGCCAACCGAATTTCAAGAATGATAAAAGATTATTTTTGGAACGGTTTAACACGAACTTTAGACGAAAGTGGATTGCAGAAATTATTGATAGATTCAAAATCAAAAACGGAGAAATCGATTATTTATGTTCCTTTTACTGATGATTTTGCTTTAAATTATTATCAAAAATTGGCATCAAAATTCAATTTAAAAGTAGTACAACTTCCGAAAGAAATTACGCCTCAATATGTAAGTAGTATCAATGATGAAGGAGGAATTTTAGTCTTAGGATTACAAAATAAAGACGGAAAAATTTCAGGCTTACCATTTGTAGTTCCAGGCGGAAGATTTAATGAAATGTATGGTTGGGACAGTTATTTTGAAAATATTGGATTGCTCATAGACGGAAAACTGGATTTAGCCAAAAGTATGGTTGATAATTTTTGCTATCAGATTACACATTATGGGAAAATTTTAAACGCCAATCGTTCTTATTATTTGACTAGAACGCAACCGCCATTTTTTTCTAGTATGATTCGAGAAGTTTTTGAAGCAATGCCAAATAAAGATTTCGATTGGCTTCAAAAAACACTTTCAATTGCCATAAAGGAATATGAAACCGTTTGGATGGAAACTGGAAAAAGATTGACAGAAAATGGATTAAACCGATACTTTGCACAAGGAATTGGATTGCCACCAGAAACCGAAGCTGGACATTATGATGACATTTTAAAACCCTTTGCCGAAGCAGAAAAAATGTCAATTTCTGAATATGAAAAATTATATTACGAACGAAAAATAGAAAATCTCAAGCTGGATAATTATTTTGTTCACGACAGAAGCGTTCGCGAAAGCGGTCACGATACAAGTTACAGATTAGAAGGGATTTGTGCCGATTTGAATGTTGTTGAACTGAATGTCATGTTGTATAAATATGAAACCGATTTTGCCGAAATGATTTCAAATTATTTTGATGATTCATTCGAGTACAATTCTAAAATTTACACTCAAAAATACTGGATTGAAAAATCGGAAAATCGAAAAATTATAATTAATAAATTCCTTTGGAACGAAGAAGAAAGTTGCTTTTGTGATTATAACTTTAAAACTCAAAAGCAAAACATTTTTCTTTCAGCTACCAGTTTTTTTCCACTTTGGGCAAAAATTGCAACCCAAGAACAAGCTGATAAAATGGTTACAAATTCGTTACCAAAACTTATTTTTTCTGGAGGAATTGCAGGTTGTTCAAAAAAAGCTTTAAAAAATATTGACAGCTCTCAAATGCAACGCCAATGGGATTATCCGTTTGGTTGGCCACCACATCAAATAATTATTTGGCAAGGATTAATCAATTATGGTTATGATAATTTGGCTCAGGAATTAATTTACAAATGGCTTTTTATGATTACTAAAAATGCTTGCGACTACAACGGAACAATTCCCGAAAAATATGATGTTGTAGCTTGTTCGCATAACGTTTTTGCAGAATACGGAAATCAAGGTACCCATTTTGAATACATTACTCGTGAAGGTTTTGGCTGGATGAATGCTTCGTTTCAGTTGGGAATGCGACTTTTGAGTGATGATTTAAAAGTGGAATTGAATAGACTTACTTTGCCTTCTCATTTATAGATTATCCTATTTTCACAAATTAATATTTACTTTTAATGATGGATAAAATGACCAAACCAAAAGAAATAATTGATGCTATTTTATTTTCTCCTTTTATCGGTTTTAAGTTATTTTTTATATTTGTGCCTAATCCAGCTTTTCGCTTTAGCCCTCATTTTAAAAGCTTTTTTTCTATTCTCACAACAGGAGCTTCCTTTGGTCGCTCTGTTGCTCGTAGAAAAAATAGCTTTTAAAATTTCGGGGCTGCCGCTGCAATTTGGGGCATGGTGGTAGTTTCTAGAATTTGTATTTTGCCCAGCCTCATATTTTCAAATAGCAATAATTTTTTTTTTTTATTGCGAAGTTGCAAACTTTGCACAGGTAGTTTGCCACCCGAGCGATAGAGAACAGGCGAAGCAAATCATCCTAAATACAAAACCAACTTTAAAGTTTGCCTAAAATCCCAATTGCGCCAAACCGCCTTGTGCGATTGTGCTTTTGTCAATTTATGTTTCAAAAATCAAGTTCATCAAAGTCTTCTATTTCAGATAGTTTTATAATTTTTTTGATATTGATATTTTCCCAAGTATCTTTAAAATTCTCTTCGTAATTATCTCCATCATCATCTTTGTTTAAATTGTCTCTAGTGAGTTTCTTCTTTGTCGAGAAATTAATACTCACTTCATATTGAGGCACCGGACCGCGACTAGAATATGAATTATAACCTATTAATTCCATATTGCCTTTTTTGTAACGAAATGTATAACTCCAATTTCCATACCTTCCGTGTCCATAATTGACATTTAAGTTTCCTTTTTCAATATCTACATTGAGTTCAGGAGCAAAATAAACACCACCATCCTCGTTCTCAGACGAAAAACAATCATAGTTTTTTGCGGCTAACTCATAATAATCACCTTTATTTAATAGTACAATAATACCTCTTCTGTTTCGATCTAATTTTCCACGACTTTCGTCAAGTATAATTTTACTTTTGTCCGTTCCTTTGATGATAAGTATTATGTCTTCAATTCCGTCTTTGTTCAAGTCGCCTTTTATTTCGTCCCAGCCGCCTGCTGAAATTCCACCTTCATATTTATGAATTACATATCCTTTTGGTATAAATTCATTTGGATTTTTCTTTACTTCGATATTTTGAGCCGAATTATTTTCATCAATTCTGTTTTGTTTTACTTTTTGAATTTCTCTACTTTTCTTTACTACTGATTTCTGCTTTTCATTTTTACAAGATTGTAAAACAAAAGCAAATATTAGAATTAAAAATATTTTTTTCATGTTTT
>NZ_JANLVD010000153.1:0-14402 GCF_031363805.1 Flavobacterium sp.
CTTAAAAAAGTAGGTCGCGGATTAATGTAAAAGTATGATGATAAAAAATTCAATTTCAGTTATAGCATTTTTAGTATTATTTCTAACTTTATCCTGTAAAAAACAGGATGAAAGTGCGGAATTTAGATTTGATGCAAAAAACAACTTTTTGCCACAAAATAGGCAATTAGCTATTCCAACAGTTGACAAAAATAAAAAACCAGAAGATTATCCAATAATTAAGATTGATGATTCAAACTTTGATTTTGGAACCATTAACGAAGGCGATAAAGTAGAACATATTTTTAAATTTACCAATACTGGAAATGGAACTTTAATGGTTATAACCGCACAGCCAAGTTGTGGTTGTACTGTTCCAGAGTGGACAAAAAACCCATTAAAAAAAGGAGAATCTGGCGAAATTAAAATCATATTTAATTCCGTAGGAAAATCTGGTCAACAGCAGAAAACAGTTTACTTAACTACCAACACATTATCAGGAAACGATATCATTACATTCAAGGCAAATATTTTGCCTAAAAAAGAAACTATTAAAATTAAATAAATACCATGCAACAATTAACATCAATTTTACCATTTTTATTAATGTTTGTAGTGATCTACTTTTTTATGATTAGACCACAACAAGCCAAAGCAAAAAAAGAAAAAGAGTTTGAAACCACACTCAAAGTTGGCGATAAAATAGTAACCAAAAGTGGACTTCACGGAAAAATAGTTGAGCTTGCAGAAACTACTGTAGTCATTGAAACCATGTCAGGAAAACTTAAAATGGAACGTTCTGCCATTTCACTAGAAATGAGTGCGGCAATAAACAAAAAATAATTGGTTATCAAAAATAAAAAAACCACTTTTCAAAATATGAAAAGTGGTTTTTTCTTGGAATTAATAATGATTTGTATAAACTATTTCTTTTTCTTCTTAGAAATAGATTCTTTCTTCGAGTTTTTACCATAATTTCCCGAAGCTGTAATTTGCGCAATCTGCACAATAACTTCAATGGCTTTTTGCATACTTTCTACTGGAACATATTCGTATTTTCCATGAAAATTATGACCGCCAGCAAAAATATTTGGACAAGGCAAACCTTTGTAAGAAAGCTGGCAGCCATCTGTTCCTCCACGAATGGGTTTAATTAATGGTTTTATACCCAAATTTTTCATGGCTTTCTCCGCAATATCCACGATGTGCATCACAGGAGTTACCTTTTCCTTCATATTATAGTATTGGTCTTTAATTTCTGCAATTACAATATCAGCACC
Source organism: Flavobacterium sp. (assembly GCF_031363805.1). Taxonomy (GTDB): domain Bacteria; phylum Bacteroidota; class Bacteroidia; order Flavobacteriales; family Flavobacteriaceae; genus Flavobacterium. The sequence continues at coordinate 1,260 of NZ_JANLVD010000153.1, forward strand.
AAATTGTTTGGCATATTTTTTATTCAATTTTTTTGCAATATCATGCACAAAATCTTTGCGTTTTTTAAAACTTTTAGGATTAAAATCTCGAATAATTAATTCTATTTTCGATTCTTCAATACTTCCAGACAATTGCGTTACGTGAAAAAAACCTTCATAACCTTTTGTTTCTTGTGGAATTTCTTTTTTTGGCAAGTGGTTGATAAATTCATTTGCCAATAGCATCGAATTTATCATTTTTCCTTTGGCATAGCCAGGATGTACACTTTTTCCTTTCAGCGTTATTTTCGCTCCAGCGGCATTAAAATTCTCATACTCCAGCTCGCCAATTTGACTTCCATCCATGGTGTAAGCCCATTCGCAACCAAACTTCTCTACATCAAAATGGTGCGCACCACGACCAATTTCTTCATCAGGTGTAAAACCAACACGAATTTTACCATGCTTCACCTCTGGATTTTTGACCAAAAATTCCATAGCAGTCACTATTTCAGTCAAGCCTGCTTTATCATCTGCACCAAGTAAAGTTGTACCATCGGTAGTAATAATTGTTTGACCTTTATATTGCAACAAATCTTTAAAATATTTTGGCGAAAGCACAATGTTTTGTTCTGCATTCAGTACAATATCGCCACCATCATAATTCTGAATAATTTGTGGTTTTACATTCGCGCCAGTAAAATCTGGGGTTGTATCATAATGAGAAACAAATCCTATAGTCGGCACTTCATGAGCCACATTGCTTTCCAAAGTTGCCATAACATATCCGTTTTTGTCTATAGAAACATCAGTCAAACCTATAGTTTTCAGCTCTTTTACAAGCAAATTAGCTAAAACCAATTGTTTTTTTGAACTCGGTGTAGTATTAGAATTTGGATCAGATTCTGTATCAATAGTTACATAACTTATAAAACGATCTATAATATGTTGCATTTTTTTGTGATTATTTTAGTGTATATTTTAAGTCTGCAAATATACAAATCAAAACTACAAATCTATGTTAACTTTTTTGGAGCTATTTCCTGCTGTCATTCCAAATCTTTTTTACTTCGCCGAAAAGGCTCATTAAAAAAGGATTTTCCCTTCCATCAGGGCTAGGGCATAATCTAGAATTCAAATTTATTATAAAATCTGAAATTAAAATTCTTAACTTTGCAATACACACAAAAAACAATGTACAAACTTATATTTCGCCCTTTACTTTTTTTATTTGATCCAGAAAAAGTGCATTATTTTACTTTTTCCTTGATTAGATTTGTATCAAAAATACCAGGCTTTACTTCAATTTTTAAATTTTTATATGAAATAAAAGACAAAAAACTCGAAGTAGAGGTTTTCGGCTTAAAATTCAAAAATCCAGTCGGTCTCGCCGCAGGTTTCGACAAAGATGCCAAGTTGTATAAAGAACTATCCCATTTTGGATTCGGATTCATCGAAATAGGAACGCTTACGCCAAAACCACAAGATGGAAATCCTAAAAAAAGATTATTCCGACTCCAAGAAGATTCAGGCATCATAAACAGAATGGGTTTCAATAATGGTGGCGTTCTCGAAGCAGTTGAAAGACTCAAAAAAAATAGCGGTATTCTTATAGGTGGAAATATTGGTAAAAACAAACTCACACCAAATGAAGATGCTGTAAAAGATTATGAAATTTGTTTTGAAGCATTGTACAATTATGTTGATTATTTTGTAGTAAATGTCAGTTCTCCAAACACACCAAATTTGCGCGAATTGCAAGAAAAAGAACCACTGACAAAACTTTTGCAAACATTGCAAGATCTCAATTCAACAAAAGAAAAAGCCAAACCCATACTTTTGAAAATTGCACCGGATTTAACCAATGAACAATTATTGGATATTATAGATATAGTCAAACAAACTAAAATTGCTGGAGTCATAGCAACCAACACCACCATTTCACGACAAGGATTAAAATCTATAAACCGTATTGAAATGGGAGGATTATCTGGAAAACCACTCACCAAAAGAGCCACTGAAGTAATTCGGTTTTTATCAGAAAAAAGCAATAAAGCATTTCCAATTATCGGTGTCGGCGGCATACATTCTGCACAAGATGCTATCGAAAAACTGGAAGCTGGAGCAAGTTTAATTCAGCTTTATACTGGTTTCATTTACGAAGGACCAGCACTAATAAAAGCCATTAATAAAAAGATATTGGAAAAACTTTAAACTTTTAAAGTTTAAAGTTTAAAGTTTTTTATCTTTGAAACAATGAATCAAGTTAAAATAATTGAATGTCCACGAGATGCCATGCAAGGTATCAAAACATTTATACCAACCGAAAAAAAAGTGCAATACATTCAGTCGCTTCTTCGTGTTGGCTTTGATACTATTGATTTTGGAAGCTTCGTTTCGCCAAAAGCCATTCCGCAAATGCAAGATACAGCAGAAGTTTTAGCAGAACTAGACTTGTCGAAAACCACCAGCAAATTGTTAGCAATTATTGCCAATACACAAGGTGCAGAAATGGCTTCAGTTCACAATCAAATTCAATATTTGGGTTTTCCATTCTCGATTTCAGAAAATTTTCAAATGCGAAATACGCACAAAACCATTGCAGAAAGTTTAATAACGCTGAATGAAATACTAGAGATTGCAAATAAAACCAATAAAGAAGTAGTGGCTTATTTGTCAATGGGATTTGGAAATCCTTACGGAGATCCTTGGAATGTTGATATAGTAGGAGAATGGACTCAAAAATTGGCAGATATGGGTGTGAAAATATTGTCGCTTTCAGACACTGTTGGATCTTCAACCCCAGAAGTAATTTCTTATTTATTCTCGAATCTAATTCCAAAATATCCTAATATAGAATTTGGTGCACACCTGCATACCACACCAAACAAGTGGCATGAAAAAGTCGATGCCGCCTACAAAGCAGGTTGCAAGCGTTTCGACGGAGCTATTCAAGGTTTTGGTGGCTGTCCAATGGCAACCGATAATTTGACAGGAAATATGCCTACAGAAAAATTACTTTCCTATTTTACCACTCAAAAGGCAAATACAAATATAAGTCCAATGAGTTTTGAAAGTGCATATAATGATGCTTCAAAAATATTTTCTACTTTTCATTAATCAATAAGCGAATGGTATATATTTAAATATTATTAAGTTAAGATATTTTTGATCAATGATTAACGATTTTAAATTTTAGATTTTATGTTAGTAAATTTCAGATTGTAGATTATAAAGGGTTTTATAAATCTCAAATCAGCAATCGTTAATCAAAAACCTTAAATCATTTCATGATATATTTCTTAACTTAATGAAAGTAGAATATAACATAAATCTAATATCTTAAATCTAAATTATTTAAACTATCTTTGCATGCAATTTAACTACAACTACAAATTGCAATGAAAGCACACAATTCAAAAATTGTTGGAGAAGGACTAACTTACGACGATGTACTGCTAATTCCAAATTATTCCGAAGTTTTACCACGTGAAGTAAGCATCAAAACACATTTTTCAAGAAATATTACATTAAATACACCAGTAGTTTCCGCAGCTATGGACACTGTTACAGAAAGTGCCATGGCAATTGCGATGGCGCAAGAAGGCGGCATAGGTGTATTGCATAAAAACATGTCTATAGAGCAACAAGCAGCCGAAGTCAGAAAAGTCAAGCGTGCTGAATCTGGAATGATTATAGATCCTGTAACTTTAACTCTTGCCGCAACTGTGGCAGATGCCAAACAAGCAATGCGAGAATATGGAATTGGAGGAATACCAATCGTAGACCAAAATCAAACACTGAAAGGAATTGTAACCAACCGAGACTTACGTTTCGAGAAAAACAACAATAGATTAATTACAGAAGTCATGACTTCCGAAAATTTAATTACAGCTCCTGTTGGTACCTCATTGCAAGAAGCGGAAATAATATTACAAGGTCATAAAATCGAAAAACTATTGGTAGTTGACAATAATAATAAACTGGTTGGACTCATCACTTTTAGAGATATTACTAAACTTACACAAAAACCAAATGCAAACAAAGACAAGTTTGGACGTTTGCGTGTTGCGGCAGCTTTGGGTGTTACTGCAGATGTTGTTGAAAGAGCCACAGCATTAGTCAATGCAGGTGTAGATGCGGTTATTATTGATACGGCTCACGGTCATACCAAAGGAGTTGTTGATGTTTTAAAACAAGTAAAAGCAAAGTTTCCAGAATTGGATGTTGTAGTAGGAAATATAGCCACACCAGAAGCTGCTTTGTATTTGGCTCAAAACGGAGCAGATGCTGTTAAAGTAGGTATCGGTCCAGGTTCTATTTGTACTACCAGAGTTATTGCTGGTGTAGGATTTCCTCAATTTTCAGCAGTTTTAGAAGTGGCGGAAGCTTTGAAAGGAACTGGAGTTCCAGTAATTGCAGATGGCGGTATTCGTTATACTGGCGATATTCCAAAAGCAATTGCAGCAGGAGCAAATTGTGTCATGTTAGGATCACTTTTGGCCGGGACAAAAGAATCTCCTGGAGAAACAATTATTTTTGAAGGCAGAAAATTTAAATCATACCGAGGAATGGGTTCTGTTGAAGCCATGCAAGAAGGATCAAAAGATCGTTATTTTCAAGATGTTGAAGATGATGTTAAAAAACTAGTTCCAGAAGGAATTGTGGGGCGTGTTCCTTATAAAGGAGAATTGAATGAAAGTATGCAACAGTTTATTGGCGGACTTCGTGCAGGAATGGGTTATTGTGGTGCAAAAGACATAGAAACTTTACAGGAAACAGGAAGATTTGTTAGAATAACTACTAGTGGAATTGGAGAAAGTCATCCTCACAATGTTACAATTACCAAAGAAGCGCCAAATTATTCTAGATAATAGGAAATAAAAAAGGCATAATTAAATTATGCCTTTTTTTGATAACCGTATTTAAATATTTTCTTATTTTTTCTTCGCTGTAGGTTTTTCATCAGCAAAAAATCCGCTAAAAAATCCTTTTTTCTTTGGGATACTAACTTTAATTGTATCATCTTTTTCTTGAATTGTATCCACACCAGTAAATATCAACTGATCAATAAATTGTGTGTATGTCATGTTTCGTTCTTCAAGAAATCCTATTAAATAATTTTCGCTTGATTGTACTCCACTAGCAACCTGAATTTGCAACAGTTTCCTGTATAACGGTTCTATTATTTTTGAAATAAGATCAGGATGAACAGATTTTTGTTGACCAGTAAAAGTTAATACACCAAAATTATCCTTTGCCGTTTTTAAATCATTTACAACCCAATAATACCTTCCAGTTTTAGACATATTTTTCATAACCACATGAAAGCCTTCTCCTGTTTGGATTTTTTCCCACATTATTTTAAAAATAACTTTAGGCATATCTGGATGTCTTATTATATTGTGAGATTTATCCATTAATTCAAAATCATCATACCCACAAACGTCTATAAATGATTCGTTTGCATACAATATATTTCCTTTTGAATCGGTTTTACTCAATAAAACTTTAGTTCTATCCCATTCCAATTCTCTATCTGAAGGAGTTGGTCTGTATGTTAACCCAAAAAGTTTAGATTCTGAATTTGATGGAGTTATATTGTAATTTTCTTGTTCATTTTGCATAAGTTAAAATTTTAGCATTATATAAGTATTATTTTCACAAAAAAATGTTAATTACACGTACAAATATAATAAAAATTATTTCTCATTAGAATTTTTCTTAATAAATAATCGATAAAAATTCAAAATTATCGTTAAAATGCATATTTTGACTCTTTAAATTCTATAATAAAGTGTGAATATTGGTTATTTAAGCTTTATTTTAAGCTGAGTAAATTTTATTTTTCATAAATTATACATAATTTGATTCTATTTTTTTTATGCAATTTTTTTAATATTTAACACAATCATTAAACATTCGTTAAGTAAAATGATTACTTTTGTTTAATGAAAATCGTAAAAGAATGAACAATGTAAAAAATGTATTCAGCATAAAAGACCTTGAAAATCTTTCAGGAATCAAAGCGCATACCATAAGGATTTGGGAAAAAAGATATAATGTACTTGAACCCATGCGTACAGAAACCAATATTCGGTTGTATGATTTGAAAAGTTTGCAAAAACTCCTTAACATCACTTTGCTTCACAATCATGGTTACAAAATTTCTAAAATATCAAAATTTCCTGTGGAACAAATTCCATCTATAGTAAGGGATATTATTTCAGAGAAAAGCGTAAAAAGTCATGCTATAAATGCTTTTAAAATGGCAATGATGAATTTTGATCAAACATTATTCATCAACACATATGATAATTTGCTTTCTCAAAAATCTTTTAAAGAAATTTTTTATGATGTTTTCATGCCATTAATGTCCGAAATTGGGCTACTTTGGCAATCTGATACAATTAGCCCAGCACACGAGCATTTTATCAGTTATCTTATCAAACAAAAACTTTTAATAAATACTGAAAAATTGCAATTTACAGAACCAATTAAAAATGATAGAGTATTTATACTTTTTCTACCTTTAAATGAAATTCATGAATTGGGATTGATGTATTTGAATTATGAATTTATATTAAATGGATATAAAACCATCTATTTAGGTGAAAGTGTTCCTACAGATAGTTTAAAAGACGTATTGAAGTATTTTGACAATTTAACTTTTGTCAGTTATTTAACCGTGCAACCCGACAAAAACGAAGTTGATAAGTTTGTAAAAGATATTACCAAAGATATTTTAATTGAAGACACAACCGAACTTTGGTTAATTGGCAGAATGACTCTAGAAATTAATACTTCTGATTTAGATGTAAAAGTTAAAATTTTTAATTCAATTCAAGAAATGGCAAGCGAAATGTAAATCATTAAAAAAATAATTTTTTATTGTTTAACTATTTAGTATTTTTGCTAAACAAATATGAAAAAAAATATTAGTATATTAGGTTCTGGGTTCTCTTCACTGGCTGCAGCTTGCTATTTGGCAAAAAGTGGCAATAATGTTACCATTTTCGAAAAAAATAGCACAATTGGAGGTAGAGCGAGACAAAAAATTCGAAATGGTTTTACATTTGACTTAGGTCCATCTTGGTACTGGATGCCGGATGTGTTCGAGAAGTTTTTCTCAGATTTTGATAAAAAACCTTCGGATTATTATATTTTAAAGAAATTATCACCTGCTTATAATGTTTTTTTTGGCAAAGACAATCTCATTGCTATAGCAGACAATTTAACTCAAATAATTGAAACATTTGAATCTGTAGAAGCGGGAAGTGGCAAAAAGTTGGAGAAATTTATATATGAAGCTCAAAGTAACTACAATATTGCTATAAAAGATTTGGTTTATCGTCCAGGTGAATCTGTGTTGGAACTAATAACTATTGAAACAGCAAAAAAAGTAAATCAATTTTTTTCAACTATTAGTAAAGATGTAAGAAAACAATTTACCAATCCAAAATTGATATCAATCTTAGAATTCCCTGTACTATTTTTGGGTGCTAAACCTTCAAATACACCATCATTTTATAGTTTTATGAATTATGCAGATTTTGGTTTAGGAACTTGGCAACCTACAAATGGATTTTATGATGTAGTTTTGGGTATGTCGAAATTGGCAACAGAATTGGGTGTAAAATTTGAAACCAATGCAAATGTTGAAAAAATAATAGTTGATCACAAAACAGCAAAAGGCATTATCGTAAATGGGAAAATCATACAATCTGATATAATATTGTCGGGCGCAGATTACCATCATACCGAAACATTATTGGATATAGAATACAGACAATATTCCGAAAAGTATTGGGATAATAAAACATTCGCACCATCATCTCTTTTATTTTATGTTGGATTTAATACTAAAATAGAAAATGTGGCGCATCATAATTTGTTTTTTGATGTCGATTTTGATCAACATGCCAAAGATATCTATGACAATCCAAAATGGCCAAATGAACCTTTGTTTTATGCTAATTTTACATCCAAAACAAATTTAAAAACTGCTCCTGAAGGATGCGAAAATGGTTTCTTTTTGATACCAATTGCACCAGGAATTGAAGATACTGAGGAATTAAGAGAAAAGTATTTTAACAAAATTATAGCTCGTTTTGAAACAATTACAAATCAAAGCATTCAAAAAAATATTATCTTTAAAGAATCATTTTGTGTAAACGATTTTGTTTCTGAATATAATTCATACAAAGGTAATGCTTACGGTATGGCAAATACATTGTTGCAAACGGCATTTTTAAGACCAAAACTGAAAAGTAAAAAAGTAAAAAATTTATATTTTACAGGTCAATTAACAGTCCCAGGACCAGGAGTTCCGCCAGCTTTAATATCGGGGAAACTAGTATCAGATTTAATAAAAAAATATTCATAATTTATGAAATCACTTTTTGATAGTGTATCATTTGAATGCAGTAAGCTTGTCACTAAATCTTACAGTACTTCATTTTCATCGGCTGTAAAAATGCTTGCTCCAACCATAAGGCAAGACATATACAATATCTATGGATTTGTTAGATTTGCAGACGAAATTGTTGATAGTTTTCATGATTACAACAAGGAAGATTTGTTTGAAATGTTTCAAAGAGATTTGCAAAATGCTTTGGATAATAAAATAAGTTTGAATCCAATACTCAATTCATTTCAGTACACAGTTCATACTCACAAAATTCCAAAGGAACTCATTGCAGCTTTTATGAAAAGTATGAAACTGGATTTAACGAAAAAAAGTTATTTAACTGAAAATGAATATAATGAATACATTTATGGAAGTGCAGATGTGGTTGGTTTAATGTGTCTGAAAGTTTTTGTAAAAGGCAATATAGACCAGTACAATAATCTTAAAGAATCTGCAATGAGATTAGGTTCAGCCTTTCAAAAGGTGAATTTTTTGAGAGATTTAAAAGCAGATTTTGAGGAATTGGACAGAACCTATTTTCCAAACACAGATTTGTCTCAACTAAGTGAAAGTTCAAAAAAAGAAATTATTCAAGAAATTGAAGCCGATTTTAAAGCAGGTTATGAAGGGATTGTAAATTTGCCAATTGAAGCTAAATTTGGGGTCTATACAGCTTATGTTTATTATAAAAAATTATTAACAAAGCTAAAAAATACGCCTTCATCAGAAATTAAAAATACAAGAATTAGAGTTGCAGATTATCAAAAAGTTAGTTTATTAGCAAAATGCTATGTAAGTTATCGATTGAAATTGATATAAATTTTCATTTTAGATTCATTTATTATTACACAATTATTTTAAATTATAAAGTTATGTGGTTACATATTTTAGTTTTTTTTACAACTTTTTTCTTTATGGAATTTATGGCATGGTTTAGTCATAAATATATAATGCACGGATTTTTGTGGAATTTGCACGCAGACCACCACAAAAAAGACCATGATTCTTGGTTTGAACGCAATGATGCTTTTTTTATTATTTACGCAATTATAAGTATTGGATTTTTTTTACTCTGGCAAAATAAAATTTTAGATATTGGTTTGGCTATTGGTCTAGGAATTTTTGTGTATGGATTAGCATACTTTTTAGTTCATGACATTTTTATCCACCAAAGGTTTAAAATGTTCAGAAATGCCAACAATATGTATGCTCGCGCTGTTCGAAGAGCACACAAAATGCATCATAAGCATATTGGAAAAGGCGAAGGTGAATGTTTTGGAATGTTAATAGTTCCTTTTAAATATTTTAAAAAATAATTATAGCTTATAGTAATTATATTTAACAATTAATAAATGTTAAATATAAAATTGTAAATAAAATATTATATATAAGATATTTTTTAACACTTTATCGAAAATAATTGCATTTTATCGTTATTATAAAATTTTATTTCTTACATTTGAAATGAGTAAAAAAATCGATTTGGTCAACATAACCAAATAAAATTTTTTAACATTTCTAAAATGTATAGTTATGAAAAATTTAATTTTATCCATCATATTTATTAATTCATTATTGATAAATGCACAAAATACAAGAGGTATTTCTGACGAAACCAATTGGACTAAAAATTGGACTAATTTTAAACCCAAAACGACTGACTATAACGAAAGTTCGAATATTTTATCTGGACAAATAGACAAAAATACTACGTTGTCTAAAAATAATATTTATTTGTTAACAGGTATGGTTTATGTAACCAACAACGCTGTTTTGACCATAGAGCCAGGCACAGTTATAAAAGGCGATTATGAAACCAATGGTACCTTAATAGTAGCAAAAGGTTCAAAAATAATTGCCGAAGGTCAAGAATCAAATCCTATAATTTTTACATCAAATAGACCAAGTACTCAAAGAAAATCTGGCGACTGGGGTGGATTGGTGATTTTTGGAGATGCGCCAATCAATAAATTTGGAAGTATTGGTCAAATAAACCTAAATCTTGATTCAAAATATAATATTTACGGTGGCAATAATATTGATAGCGATTCTGGAATTTTAAAATTTGTACGTATTGAATTTGCAGGTAAAAAAATTGGAACTGGAAAACTTCAAAATTCACTTTATATTGCTGGTGTAGGTCGCAAAACAAAACTCGAAAATATACAAATTAGCTATTCAAATAGCGATTCATTTGTTTGCAATGGTGGTCAACTTACATTGAAAAATTTAATTTCTTTTAGAGCAAACGGAAATGACTATTATTTTACTGAAGGAGCGCAAGTAAATATTTCAAACAGTTTGGCTGTAAAAAATCAGTATTTTACAAATCCAGGAAAATCTAGGTGTTTTGATATTGAATCTTACGATGTAAAATCCAATGCCGATTTAACGAAAAAATTAACCAATGTGGTTGCTACAAATGTGACTCTATTAAACGAAGAAAATGACAATTTGGGATTAATTAGAGAAGCAATATTAGTTAAAGAAAACACAGCTTTTTCGATGGCAAATAGTATTATTTCAGGATTCAATCAATGTTTACTTTTGGATGGGAAAATTAAAACTGATTATGAAAATTTGGACAAAATTAAATTGAATGACGTTCTATTTAATAATTGTACAACTTACATTGAAAGTGAATTTACCGAAAATAATAATGCTTTAAAAAGTTGGTATTCAAATAATAAATTTTATATTGAATATTCAAAAGCAAATAATGTTGATTTTTTTGTTGAAAATGATGTGAAAAAAATACCAGATTTCAGAATAAAAAAAGACAAAAACTTAACCTCAAGATTGGCATCAAAATAACTAAATCTTGACATAATAGAAAAGATAAAAACGACTCTAAAGGTCGTTTTTATTATTTCTATTAGTCTTCAAATCTATTTAAAAATGCTTTCTAAAGATTTTAATTGATTTGTATTTATATTTGAATTTTTAAGTACACTAATCATTTCTAGAATATGTGTTGGATTCATATCCTTTCCTAAAACACGTACAACTGCAAATCCATTTTCAGATTTGTTACCAAAAATAACAAATTCTTCAATATGGTCGTCGGTTCCTACATAGCTTATTTGTGCACCTTCTTTTCCAGAACCAAACTTCATCAATTGCTGGTACTTTTCATTTTTTAGAATAGTGGTTACTTTTGCTCTTTCAATTTCAAATTCAGATTTATTCGTGTCATTTATTTTAAAGGCTAAAACATTTACTTTTTCAAAGGAATTTAAAGCTTCTTTTTGAGAGGTATTTAGTTTTTGTGCATCAACGTTCAACATTTTTGGTGTCAAATCAACAGATACAAAATTTTTATTTTCTGTATTTTCTACAAAATATTTTTGCAGACTTGGTTCACTTTTACATCCAAATAGAAGTAAAAAAACACTAACTATTATAAATCTTAACAATGTTATCATGGCTTCAGTTAATTAGATTTTTTTGTTGCTTTTTTCAAAACATCGCCACCAGGGATATTCATTTTGTTGGTCAAGGTAGAAATTTCATTAATATCAAAATCACCTGTTAACGACATTAAAACCGTTTCATTTCCTTTTACGTTTACACCTTCAATAAACATCAATAATTCTTTTACTTGACTGTCTGAAGCTCCAGATTTCACATATATCTTAACATTTTTGTCACCATCGTTCACTCTCATCAACTCATCAAGATTGCTGGTTTTTTGATATTTTTCGACATTTGCTCGCATATCTGTAGCAGTTTTTGCACTGGAAGTCATGAATACTTTCAAATTGTCTAATTTTTTTATGAGTGCCAAATATTTCTGAGCTTCTTTGTCTGAAGCTTCCATTTTGACTTTGCTCATTAAATCGAACATTTTTTTGTTCACTATAATGGAAGTCACATTGTCTTGTCCATCATATTTATCAAACAATGATTGTGCTTGACCAAATATTGGAGTCAATAATAGTAGGGCTATAATGATCATTATATTATTTTTTACTAAATTTTGAATAAATGTTTTCATATTTCTTACTTTTAAATTTGTTATTTTTTGAATTATTTTTTAAAAACTTTGTTTTTTGCATTTTCATATTCTTGAACATACATAACACTTTCTAAGCCGACATTTACATTGGTTGATAGCAAAGCCAGTGCTTTTTGAGTTTCTTTGAAAGCAATTTCAGGATTGTCATAAGAGCCCAATTCATTTTGAGGAATTTGCATATTTCGGTTCATCACAAAAAATACTCCAATTCCTAAAAAAAGTACAATCGTTGCAGCAATTGAAAACCAAATTGTTTTATTCTTTTTAGATTTTAATGCTATTTCTTGACTGAATTCTTGCTGCTTTGCTTGGGTGTAAAAACCAAAAATTGCTTTGTATTTTTCCAAATGTGGCGCCACATTTGGAGCAGAAAAATAGCTGCGCAACTCCTTTTCTTCAGTTATTGAAGTTTCTGCCTGAAAGTATTTTTCCAATAGTATTTCTACTTTAATTAATTCCATATTTGTGCGTATTTATCATTTTTTCTCTTACTGTTTTTCGTGCTCTTGAAAGTGCCACACGTATTGTGGCTTCGCTCATTTCCATGATTTTAGAAATTTCTTCAAACTCATATTGTTCCACATCTCGCATTTGAATAATTAATTTTTGCTGTTCTGGCAAAGTTTCAATTATTTTTTCAATCCAACCTATTGAATTTTCATCTTCAATTTTTTGTTGCAAACTGGATCCGTTTTCAACATAATTCTGATGTTCAATTCTCAAATTTGATGTTCTT
>NZ_JANLVD010000165.1:0-4915 GCF_031363805.1 Flavobacterium sp.
ACAAAATGAAAGGTATATATCTTCAAAATTATCTTGATGAGTTCTGCTACAAACTTAATAGAAGATACTTCGGAGAGTATTTATTTGATAGAATTACTATTGCATTAGTAACTTGTGGTAAATAAACCGAGATACAAATTATTTTATATTAAGCACATTTTGCTTCTGTATCAAATGATTTTTTTGATATAAATTTTTCATAAAAAAACCCTTGAAAATTAATCAAGGGTTTTAGGTTAATGTATTAATAATAAAATTAGATTTAAGAACAAATTCTATAGTTTGTTTTTAGGATTCACCTTCAAAATGCTATTGGCAAGTGGGTCATTTTCAATTTTCCTATCTTTTATATTCAACTGATTATTATTTTCATGGGTTGTTCTGGTGTCAATTTTTAGCAATGAAGTAATATTTTGATCAATTAAAATATCAGATTTTTCTCTATTTGTCTCTTTAATATTTGATTTTTTATTTGTATCAACTTTATTTATTGTTTGTATATCTTTATTTTGACTAAAACCAGTTGAACAAAATAAAATCGCTGTGAGAAATATTAATTCTTTCATAATTTATATTATCTGTATGTTATAATTGCATTTATTTCTCCACAGTTTGAAGCAGTAGTACAATTTCCTCCTAAAGTCACACTGCTTCCTCCCGATCCACCTGATCTTGAGCTAAATAATTGTATTGTGTGAGCTCCAGCGATAACTCCAGACCATATTGTTGAAAGTGTAGAAGAACCAAAGGCATTTCCTCCAGCACTTGAGTTTACTATACTTGTTCTATTAAAACCTCCTTGAGGTAGAAATGCTCCATCTACAAAAACAATAGTGTCAAACGTATTGTAAATCCCTGCTGTAGTTACAGTATTTGTACCACCTAAAACTGCATCAATCTTTATATCTGCAATTTGCCCAGAAGGAATGGTAAAATTAATTGTACAGCCTGGTTGTAATGTATTTACTGCTGATGTTACTGCGACTCTTCCAGCAGTATCATAAGCATGAAGTTGTCTGGTAGTTTTACTAAAACAGGACCAAACAGGCGCAACAGCTGTACCATTATTAAAATACAATCCTTTGCCACAAGGCAGGGTAGTGTTGGTGTTATAAACCATTAATCCAACTTTGGGAGTTGCAATTGTTGCTGCATCAGTTTCTGACAAAAGGTTAATATTAGGAAATGAAACCCCTTTATTTGTTGAGCTTACATCTAATAATGCAGAAGTATCTGGTGCTGGCGTACCAATTCCCACATTCCCTGCATTCGTTATTCTCATTCGTTCATCAAAAAACGGTGTGGTTGTTTTTCCAGTAGAAAAAATTATAGATTTTGTATTGTTTGCGTTGGCAATGTGCATGTCTTGACCACTACCTATATAACTTACATCATTGGCAATACCAATATTATAAGTCGAAGGAAAATTAAATGCTGAATTATTAATTCCTAACCAAGCAAAACCAGACGTGGCTGTTCCATTGTCTGCGGTGGCTGAGTAGCCACTTTGTGCTTGTATTCCTGTACTTGTATTTTGAATATTGTATTGTAAAAAGTCATTGATACTTCCTGTGGCATTTACTATACTGTTAGTTGTGGTTATACCAGCAAGAACATCTAGTTTTGCAGCAGGTGTTGGCGTTCCAATACCTACATTTCCTGCACTAGTTACCCTTGTTTTTTCGGTATTGTTGGTTCTGGTTACAAAATCTATAGCATCTGTTGTTCCTACAAAGTTTGTGGCAGCTGTTGTAGTTGCATTTCCAGTGGTTGTCCAATCGTTGCTTGTTGTTCCTGTAACTATTCGAACCCATTTTGCACCATCCCAGTAATAAAAACCTGGTGTAACATCACCAGCTGTAGCCGTATTATAAATCATTTCTGAAACCGTTGGGGTTAATACTGTTGCCGTGGTGGTTAATGCAAGTGCTACTCTAGGAATTAATAACCCATCTGCATTTGGATTGGCTAGAGTGGAAATGTCGAGGGCGCCCTGAGGATTTGTATTTCCTATTCCTACCTGCGCATTGGATTGGTAAAGTCCAAAAGTAAAAATTACGGTCGTAATTAATACTGTTTTTAAAGTGTAAATTCTTTTCATTTATTATAGTGGTATTTAATTAATTGGCAATATTAGTCAGACAAAGCTATCGAAAAAAAATCAGATTAAAGACAAATTTTATCGATAAAATACACTGATATTGAGAATATTGATGCATAATAGGCATTTTTTAAATATCGATAATTTATTAAAAATTAAAATAATTAGCAAAAAGAATTACAAATCTTTTTTACATTACTAAATTAATAAAATTAATCATTTTTTTGGCTTAAAATTAACATATCCGTAAAAGTGTAAAATACGAAATAATGATACAATAAAAACCGTACTTTTGAGATATCAGTTTATTAAATGAAAATTTAAAATTTAATTGTATGAAATTAAACTATATAAATATAGCCTTTCTTTTAATAGGAATAGCTACTCAGGCTCAATTGTTTGTAAGTCCAAATAGCTATGTTTTTGCTGATAATCAAATTTTATTTGTGACACAGGATGTTGAATTGAATGCCGCCACAAGTAATTTATATTTGCGAAATGGTTCTCAATTAATGCAAGGTACAGCTGGAGCTGGATCCAACAAAGGTCTTGGCGATTTATCTGTTTACCAAGAAGGAACGGTTAATAATTATTTATACAATTATTGGTGTTCGCCAGTTGGAAATACATTAACGGCAACTGTTGTTAATAATCCTTTTGGAATATCTCAATTGAAAGAAGTTACAGGACTAACAACTGCCTCAAATCCTATACTATTGCCTTTTGGTAGTTATGATGGTTTGGCTTCACCATTATCTATTGCAACCAGATGGATATATACTTTTACCACATCCAATACTTATGCCCAATGGAATTATATAGGTGGAGCCAATACAATTCCCGCTGGGAGTGGTTTTACTATGAAAGGTACTACAGCAGGAAATCAACGATACGATTTTAGAGGAAAACCAAACGATGGCAATATAACATCGGCAGTTTCTATTGGGAATTTTACTTTGGTCGGCAATCCTTATCCAAGCGCGATAGATTTAAATTTGTTTATTCTAGATCCTGCAAATGCTGCGCTTATAGATGGTAGAATATTATTTTGGGAACAAGTAAATGTGGCTTCACATTTTATTGCAGCCTATCAAGGTGGTTACGGAACTTATACAACAGCAGGTTATACAGCAGCTCCTTTCTTTAATAATGATTCTTCGGGTAATCAAACAGTACCTACAGGTGGAACTGGAATAGCTTTTACAGGTCGAAGATTTTCTCCAATTGGTCAAGGTTTCATGGTAAAAGGTAAAGCCAATGGAACTGTAACTATGAAAAATACTTTTAGATTGTTTCAAAAAGAAGATGCCACTTCACAATTTGCTAAAGGGAATTTTGATAAAGATGGTAATGAATATTATCCTGAAGTTTTAAATATTGCAGGTATAGATTATACCCAAATAAAAAAAGGTTACGCACCACAACTCAAAATAAATGCCATGTTCAATAATGGTGGCGTACGACCAACGACATTGGCTTTTAGGGATGATTTCACTGATGGAGCCGATTATAGCGCTGATGCTAAAATGTCATCAAGTCAAACTGCCGATTTTTATTATGTGGTGGAAAACGAAGAATATCTTGCCAATGCATTGAAATTTGATATTGACAAAAGGATTGCAATAGGTTTAAAATGCACATCTGAAACCAATTTTAAAATTAAAGTAGTTGATATTTTATATGGGTTTGATGCTAATCAGGATGTTTATATTTATGACAAAGAAACTGGTGTTTACACAGATATTAAAAACGGAATGTTTGAAATGACATTGCCAACAGGAAATAATAGAAGTCGTTTCGAAATCACATTCAAACAAGGAACTTTAAGCACAAATAATAATATTGCCAATAATTTTTCAATTTTTCAAAATGATGTTTCTGGAAACTTAATTATAAAAAATCCAAACAATATCGATTTAAAATCTTTTAATGTTTATGATATTGCTGGTAAATCGATTTTAGTTAAAAATGAATTAGGAACAAATGCACAATTTGAATTTAGTAGTACTAGCTTATCTAAGGGAATTTATGTTGTAAAATTATTGACTGTTTCAAATCAAGAAATTACAAAAAAAGTCGCCGTTAATAATAAAAAATAATTTTAAAGTTAAGATTGATTAAAAACAGCTTTCGGGCTGTTTTTTTATGCTTATTTTTGCGCCAATTGAAAATTGTTAATCAAAATATTATTCTTAATAACTCTTCAATCTCACTTTCGATCAAGCGGGAAGATTTGTTGCATCCATTTGTATCGGGAAATAAATTCAGAAAGTTAAAATACAACCTACTGGAAGCCAAAAAATTAAACCATGAAACACTAATTACTTTTGGCGGTGCCTATTCCAATCATATTGCCGCCAGTGCTTTTGCTTGTCGAGAAGCTGGTTTGGAAAGTATTGGCATCATTAGAGGTGAAGAATTGATAGGCAAAATACAGGAAAATCCAACATTGCTATTCGCTCAAACTTGCGGAATGAAATTTGAATTTATTTCTCGAACTGATTATCAAAATAAAACAAATGCAATTTTTTTATCAAATTTAGAGTTAAAATACGGTAAGCATTATTTATTACCCGAAGGCGGAACCAATGATTTGGCTATTAAAGGTTGTGAAGAAATTTTAACTCCTGATGATAATCAGTTTGATTATATTTGTTGTGCCATAGGAACTGGAGGCACCATTTCTGGATTGATAAACAGTGCCAAACCACATCAAAAAATTATTGGATTTCCTGCGTTGAAAGGCGACTTTTTGTCGGACGATATTCGTAAATTTGCAACAAATACTAATTGGGAATTGATTTCTGATTATCA
>NZ_JANLVD010000196.1:0-4471 GCF_031363805.1 Flavobacterium sp.
TGATAAATGCCGCCTGATTTAGAAATAATTGCTGTGGCGAAGCATGTTTGATATCTTTGTTTAACTTATCGAAAGTTTCTTCTGCTTTGCCAAATAATTTATCAAGTTGTGTAAGTGATAAATCCGTATTTTGAATGAAAACAGTTGTTCTTGGATGGATGTATTCCAGAAAACTTTCTCTGTTTTCTTGTAAAGATTTATTTTCGAAGTTGGGAATAATTGCAATTTTTTGTTTCTTTTCGATAGAAAGCTGTGTGGCAACATCGAAAGTACGAATGCTATCGACTTCATTGCCGAAAAACTCAATCCGATACGGATTTTCATTGGAAAAAGAAAACACATCTAGGATACCACCACGAACCGAAAATTCGCCAGGTTCGGTTATAAAATCTACTCTTTTGAATTCATATTCAAACAATACTTCATTTATAAAATCGATAGAAACCTGATCGCCAACCGAAATTTTGAGTGTGTTTTTTTCAAGTTCTTTTTTAGTAACTACTTTTTCGAAAAGTGCTTCCGGATACGAAACAATAATGGCTGGTTTTTGGCGGGAATTAATTCTATTTAAAACTTCCGATCGAAGCAAAACATTGGCATTATCTATGTCTTCAATTTGATACGGTCGGCGATATGAACTTGGATAAAAAAGCACATCCTGATCGCCAACCAGTTGTTCCAAATCATTTAAAACATAGGCAGCTTCCTCCTTTTCATTGCATAATAACAGAAAAGAATGTTCGCTTTTTTCAAATAATGCCTGCACTACAAAGGAAAGCGACGAACCTATTAATCCTTTAATCTGAATTTTATTATCGCCATTAATTGCTTTAGATATGTTAACAATTTTGGACTGCTCGCTGTATTTCTTGGAAATGATTTTTATGCTCAAAAGAAAAAGATTTTATACAAAGATAGTTTTACTTTTTAAGCAAAAAAAATCCTGTTGTTAAATTACAACAGGATTTAGTGTATGGGATTTGTGAATTTAAAAAATTATTTTTCGAAGTAAGTCTGACCTTTGACTTCTTTTAAACTCAAAATCTCTTCAGAGTAGTAAAGGTCTTTTTCTAGCTCTTTGTAATCATAATTTGCAAAGCTGCACGAACGTGTTTAATATTTCGATTATTTTAAAATAAATTAAACAATAAAAAATACTTATGACCACCTTGATCTATCATGATCCATGCTGCTAGCTTACTGGTTGTTGGTTCAAAAAGTAATGTTCCCAAAGGGTTTTCAGGATCTTCTTTTCTGTAGTATACTAAAACATCAGGACTATTAATAAACATCTTTTCACCGCTAATACTTGTTTTAGCAATATTTTGATCAAACGGTTCATATATCTTATGTTTTTTATAGAATCTTATAGGCTTAGCATCTAGATTGTTAACTCCAATGCTGTCTATCCTTTTTTTTAAAAAAGAAAAAATAGCATCAAATTTTGATAATCTTGGTTCTCTTCTTTTAGCAACAGTATCTTTTAAAACATAATCGAAATAGATATATTTATCAAACAAGGTATCCTTTGAAATCTCTGCATTTTGTTTCTTGTATACATAATTAGCTAATTGAAAAAATCTTAAATACTGGGATTTTTCATTTTTTGTCCAGTCTTGTAGTTCCTTATCTTGCCCGAAAGCCAAAGAAGAAGTCACTAAGAAAATTATAAACATTATTTTTCTCATTTGGTTTGATTTGTTAAGCACTTTTTATCTAGTCTGCTGAAGATATGCTGTGAATGTAACATAAATTGCTTTTTACAAAATTGTATTATTTGTTGTAAGTTGTGGTTTTTTAAATAAATATATTATCAAAACAAAGCTTAAAACCAAGTATGTTATTGTTGGCATCGTGTAATACCAATATGATAAATCATTAATCTTAAAAGCATAAAACAAATGAAAATATTGGATTATAATACTTGATATAATGATATACCTTTTTCTAGTGAAAATTAATACTAAGCTAATTACTGTTATTAATGCGATGAAAAATTCAAAATTCAATTCTATGATTAATCCTTCTTTTGGAAAATATAGGAATACTTGAAAAATGAGTACTAATAAAATTCCTATGTTAGGTATAGCAAGTTTGCCAGATGGGATAATAATTATACAAAAGATGAATATTAAAAACACTCTTAAATTTATTTTACTCATATTAATTACAATTATTAGCTGAAGCAACACCTCCATTAGTATTCTTAGTTGCTCCTGTTGGAATAAGTAAGTTTCTTAAAACAAGGACAAATTAGTTTTAAATTCTTTTTCAGAAACTTCATATAGTTTTTCATAAGTAATTATTTCTTTGCAATTAAAAACAACTGTCCCTTTTTTAGGGACAATTGTTTTGTTTTGAGAATATAAGTTTATTGAAAAGAACAAAATTATTAAATAGCTGATTGCTTTCATGATTTTATATTATTTCAACTTCTACGAAGTTATTAATTTCATTTAGTTCTTGAAATCTCATCCCAGTAAAACCTAGTTTTTCTATTTCATTTTTTAATTTTTCTGAAACATAATAACCAGCCATTCTAGAACATGCACATCTAAGAAAGTGAACATTAGTTTTATCTCCATTTACAACTATTTTTTCTGGTTCAAGAAAAGGTTTGTTGTTTCCAATTAGTGGATATTGTCTATGTTTTTCCATACAATCCTCATCAGTAATCACTTTAACAGTTTCGTCAAGTTTAACCCACTTTCTGTCATTACCTTTTGTGTATAATCTAAAAACGGATTTCTCATAATTTATAAAATCAGATTTAGGATTATCAAGAAAAAAAATATAATAATCATAATTTATTTCTTTGTGTTTTGCTAATATTTTCCATGTTTGAAATGTTCCAACAAAGTATGATTTTATGAACTCAAGAAATGGTTCGTTAATTATAAGATACACACTGTCTGATATAATCCCCATTTCTATTAGCGAAGTTGTTTTAGCGCTTTTATAAAAGTCCAACGTTGGTATTGCAGGATTTTTATGAACTGAACTAAAAAGACCTTGAGTGCCAAAGGCACCATCATCATAAGGTCTACCTTCCCAAGTAATTTTTTGTACTTGTGGATAATGACCTACCTCTTTTTTTTCATATGAATATGTTATTCTATAATACTTCATTAATTTATGGTATTAAAGTTGCTATTTGTCCTAGAGTCATATTGGGATTAGCTGCTATAATATCTCTTACATCATCCATATAATTGGTTAGTAAGTCATAAGCCAGTTCCATATTTCCATTTGCATCTCCATACAAAATTTGCATTCTAGCTTTAATCTTTGCAGAATAAATGGAGTGTCCATTTAAATGAAAATCTTTAGGAATTGGAATTCCATTTGCAATGTCATTGATATGAAAAGCTTTCTTAGCTTGAGAACTGAATCTTGCAGCAAGTTGAACCAAAGGTTCACTAGATAACCCATATGGTATAACGTGATGAGCGTGTATTGCATTGTTTACTATTCCTAAAACTTTTCTTAATTGACTTCTATTGCTGAATACGATAACACCATTAGCTAATTTATAAGCTTTTAAGATGACTCTTTTACTATTGCTTAAAATATAAACGCGCTTAGTAATTCTTGCTACTGTTGTCCAGTCTCCTGCGAAAGGCGCTGCAGCCGTCAAACTAATAACACCGTTCATATAATCGCCACTCGCCACATAAAGGGCACCGTTTGTTACATCAAAAATGGCACCTATACCAGGAGCCATTCCTAATATATCTCCCATTAAATGTAATGTTTCTAAACTAGCTTCAAGATATATTTTTGTAATTTCAAATGTTGTAAAAACATGATTATTTGGATATGAACTCATAATAACACTCATTTCTTGTAATGTCATAACGCTGTACATAACAAGATGGTTTAAATTTCCTAAACCTGGTCCAAGTGTGGCTAAATTTTGCTGAATTATAGAATTTGCTTGATTACTACCTAAATTATTCAGATTTCCTGAATTTACTAAATCCAATGTTATTTTTAATGCTGTTTGCGCTTCAGTACTTATTCCGTTTTCACTATTCTCAGATTCATAAACTACAAAATTGAGTAACTCTTTAATAAATGCCATTGCATTTTCATCATACACACCCTCGTCCATAGAATTATTTTCAAGATAAGTAAATATTGCATTTTTTTGTACCGCAGGCAATTGCATAAAATAGTTTTCCAAAAGAGCACTATTCAGATAAGTATGATAAAATTTTCTTTTTTTCAAAATCATTTCATGGCTTTCAAGTCCACCAACTGGAGAAGTGGCAACTCCTGAGTTCACTCCAACCGAACCACTTCCGCCACCAGTGTTTCCACCACCGCCGCTACTTCCGCCATATCCCATAGGGTTGTGCGGGTCATTTGAGTAAGAACATTCGAAATAGGTATAATAAAATTGTGCAAGAGTACATTGTGATCCAACAAAATGGTTTGATGTGTATGTTCCCACACAATTGCTACACAT
>NZ_JANLVD010000241.1:0-25879 GCF_031363805.1 Flavobacterium sp.
CAAGTTCCAAATGGCAGTATTTATGGACTTTTGGGCCCAAATGGTGCTGGAAAAACCACATTAATTAGAATTATCAATCAAATAACGATGCCAGATTCTGGAGAGGTTTTATTAGATGGTAAAAAACTATCTCCAAATGATGTCCAATATATAGGATACATGCCAGAAGAGCGTGGTTTATACAAAACTATGAAAGTTGGCGAACAGTGTTTGTATCTGGCACAATTAAAAGGCATGTCTAAAGCCGATGCGCAAAAACAGCTTAAATATTGGTTTGAAAAATTTGAAATTGAAGGCTGGTGGAACAAAAAAATTCAAGAACTTTCCAAAGGAATGGCGCAAAAAATACAATTTATTGTTACTATTTTGCACCAACCAAAACTGTTGATTCTTGATGAACCTTTCTCTGGTTTCGATCCTGTAAACGCCAATTTGATTAAAGACGAAATTATTGAACTTAATAAAAAAGGAACTTCTATTATTTTTTCTACACATCGTATGGAAAGTGTCGAAGAAATGTGTGATTACATTGCATTACTACACCAATCAAACAAACTCATTGAAGGAAGACTTGAGGATGTTAAAAGACAATATCGCACCCATAAATTTCAAGTAGGCATAATTACTGACAATGTAGAAGGTTTAATGTACGATTTAACCCAAAAATTTACTGTTGGTCAAACGGAATTTAAATCATTAAACAATGATTTAAAGCTTGAAATCGATTTAGGAAAATCTACTCAAAACGAATTGTTGCAAACTTTGATTAACCGTGGACAAGTAACCCATTTTGCAGAGAGCATACCTACAGTAAGCGATATTTTTATTCAAACAGTAACTAAATAGATTATTCGATTGTTAGATTTTTCGATTTTTCGAATATCTAAAAATCTTATATCTAAAAATCTTATATCTAAAATCCTATGAGCATATTATCACTTATTATAAAAAGAGAATTTATTGCCAAAGTTCGCAATAAATCTTTCATTGTCATGACATTTTTAAGTCCATTGCTATTTGTAGGAGTTGGATTTTTGGTTGGATTTTTAGCCAATATGAATAAAGATGAAGTCACAAAAATTGCCATTCATGACGAATCTGGAATTTTAAAAACAGATTTCAAAAATTCCAAGGAAACGGTTTATATCGATTTGTCTAAAATGTCTTTAAAAGCAGCCAAAGACACTGCTTCAAAAAATTATTCCGGTTTAATTTTTGTACCAAAGGTTGCCAACGTTCAAGAACTGATTGCCAAGGTCGAATACATTTCGGACGAAAGTCCAAGCATGGAATTCATTATGAAAATGGAAAATGTCATTGATAATGAACTTACCAAAAGTAATCTCAAAGAATTAGGATTTGATGCTGATAAAATTGAAAATTCGAAAGTTAACTCAAATATTAAATTAAAAAACTTTTCAGGAAAAGATGGTTTTAAATTGCTCAACATCATTAAAATTTTTGTAGGTGGCATTTTCGGTTATTTAATTATGATGTTTATTGTAATATATGGCAATTTTGTCATGCGAAGTGTTATTGAAGAAAAAACTTCTCGAATTATCGAAATTATTATTTCTTCTGTAAAACCATACCAATTGATGATGGGAAAAATTATCGGAAATTCACTTGCGGGTATTTTGCAATTTTCTATATGGGCAATTGTAGGTGCCGCTTTATTGATATCTGCTTCAATGTTTTTTGGTATAGAATCAGGTGCTCACACGGCAATTAATCCTGAAATGATTGGGACATTTGAGAAGCAGTTTGGTTTTTCACTACAACAGTTATTAATTGAAATAAAAGGTCTGCCACTCGCCACATTAATCATTTGTTTTATCATTTATTTCATTGGAGGCTACTTTCTATACAGTTCTTTTTATGCCGCCATCGGTGCGGCAGTAGATTCAGAAACAGATTCGCAACAATTTCTTTTGCCTATAATTATGCCATTGGTTTTAGGTGTTTATATTGGATTTTTTACAGTTATTAATGATCCGCACGGAACAGTTGCTACAGTTTTTTCGATATTTCCACTTACATCACCCATTGTCATGCTGATGAGAATTCCGTTTGGTGTTCCACTCTGGCAACTTATTTTATCAATATCAATTTTATTTGGTACATTTTTAGGTGTGGTTTGGTTTGCTTCAAAAATATACAGAGTTGGAATTCTAATGTATGGCAAAAAACCAACATGGAAAGAATTGTACAAATGGCTTAAATATTAATTTAAGTGGCAAAGTTTCAAAGTTTTTCCTTTAAAACTTTGTAACTTTGCACCTCTGAAACAAAAAAAATGAGCAAAATTCTAATCATCGAAGACGAACCAGCCATTCGTCGTGTTCTTACCAAAATTCTTACCGAAGAAAGCGATACCTACAAAGTTGACGAAGCAGAAGACGGAATTAAAGGTCTTGAAAAGATAAAAAACGAAGATTACGATTTGGTTCTCTGCGATATTAAAATGCCAAAAATGGATGGTGTTGAGGTTTTGGAAGCTGCCAAAAAGCTGAAACCAGAAATTCAAATGGTTATGATTTCGGGTCATGGAGATCTAGAAACCGCTGTAAATACGATGCGTCTTGGTGCTTTTGACTATATTTCGAAACCACCAGATTTAAATAGATTATTAAATACTGTTCGAAACGCACTCGACAAGAAACAATTGGTAGTGGAAAACAAAATCTTGAAAAAGAAAGTGTCTAAAAACTACGAAATGATTGGGAAGAGCCAACCCATCAATCATATTAAAGAAATGATTGAAAAAGTAGCGCTTACGGAAGCAAGAGTTTTAATCACTGGACCAAATGGAACAGGAAAGGAACTTGTAGCACATCAATTGCATGAAAAAAGTGAGCGTTGCAATGCTCCAATTATCGAAGTAAATTGCGCCGCAATTCCTTCAGAACTTATTGAAAGTGAATTATTTGGACACGTGAAAGGCGCTTTTACATCGGCCATAAAAGATCGTGCAGGAAAATTTGAAGCTGCCGATGGTGGTACTATTTTTTTAGACGAAATTGGCGATATGAGTCTTTCTGCGCAAGCCAAAGTTTTGAGAGCTTTACAAGAAAATTTAATTCAAAGAGTAGGAGCAGACAAAGATATTAAAGTCAATGTTCGTGTGGTTGCGGCAACCAATAAAGATCTAAAATTGGAAATAGCCGAAGGTCGTTTTCGCGAAGATTTGTACCACCGTTTAGCAGTCATTTTGATAAAAGTGCCAGCATTGAACGACCGTAGAGACGATATTCCATTACTAATTGAATATTTTTCTGATAAAATTGCATCAGAACAAGGCAATGCAATTAAAAAATTCTCAAAACAAGCCATACAATTATTGCAAGAATACGATTGGACAGGAAATATTCGCGAATTAAGAAATGTAGTCGAAAGATTAATTATTCTTGGAGGAAACGAAATTTCTGAAAACGATGTGAAGCTCTTTGCGAGTAAGTAAATTAGACAAAAGGCAAAAGCCATAAGTCTAAAATAATTTAAAAAACTAATGGCTTTTTGCCTTTTGCCTAATTACTAAGATGAACTTAAAAAAAATAAATCCCAATCTCCAAAAAGCATTAATTGAAAACGGTTTAACCGATGCCAATGAAATCCAACAAGAAACATTTAGCACCATAAAAAGTGGCGCAGATGCTGTTGTAGTTGCGCCAAAAGGGTCGGGTAAATCGACAACGATAATTATTAATGTCATTCAACGCATGGAGAAATCTATGGGTGAAAGTACCAGAGCATTAATTATTGTAGAAAATAAAGAACGCGTTTTAGAAATGGAGGAAATGTTTCTTAAATATGCCAATTACCATGATTTGAGTATTTTGGGAGTGCATGACAAAGGCGATATTGATTATGATAAAAATATTATTTCATTGGGATTGGATGTGCTTATTGGGACACCAAATAGAATAAATGCTTTGTTTGCTTCTGCGGGTTTCAACATCAGTACTGTTAAAATGTTTGTGGTAGATGATTGTGATATTCTTTTTAGAATAAGAATGGACGCTGTTATTCACAGATTGTCAAATAGTATCGAAAAAACGCAACGCCTTTTTTTTACTACAGATTTAACCGAAAGGGTAGAATCTTTGGCAGATAAAATAATGATTGAGCCATTGTTTTTTGAAATGGGTGAGGAAGAGAATGAAAACGAAGATTAATTTAAAATAAACAATAAAATGGGTTTAATGAAAGTATTCTCCGGAAGTGAAATTTTAGCACAAGCATTACAAGCTAAATTAGAAGTAGCAGATGTGGCAAGCTCCACAAAAAATAATATACAATCAGGTCGATTGGCGGGTTTTGGAACTGCCGACCAAGCAGTTGAAGTTTTTATTCAAGAAACTGATTTTGCCAAAGCAAATCCTGTGATTGAAGAGTTTAGAATGAGTATTTAAAATTGTAAATATTATTATTGTCATTTCGATGAAGGAGAAATCTCATGACTTTTATTAATAAGTCCATAAGATTTCTCCTTCGTAGAAATGACAATTTTGAAAAAATTCAAATTGTAAAATCCCCTAATTAATCTATCTTTGCACCTTCAAAAAATCGATTGTCTAAAAATTTAGTAATCGAAAAATCTAATAATCCAAAAAATGATTACAATCAACGATATTTCCGTACAATTTGGCGGAACCACTTTATTTAGCGATGTTTCTTTTGCTATCAACGAAAATGATAAAATTGCTTTGATGGGCAAAAATGGTGCTGGAAAATCTACCTTATTAAAAATAATTTCGGGTCAGGCCAAACCATCAACAGGGAATATTTCAGCACCAAAAGATGCAATTATTGCCTACTTGCCACAACATTTATTGACTACCGATGGCGCCACGGTTATGGAAGAAACTTCAAAAGCTTTCGGCGAAGTTTTTGCCATGAAAGCCGAAATAGACCATATCAACGAACAGTTAACCGTTCGTACCGATTATGAAAGCGACGATTATATGAAACTCATCGAAAGGGTTTCTGACCTGAGCGAGAAATTTTATGCTATCGAAGAAATCAATTATGAAGCCGAAGTCGAAAAAATTTTAACCGGTTTAGGATTCATGCGTGAAGATTTTTCGCGACAAACATCCGAATTTTCTGGAGGCTGGAGAATGCGAATTGAACTGGCAAAAATCCTCTTGCAAAAACCAGATTTGATTTTGCTGGATGAGCCAACAAACCACATGGATATAGAAAGCATCCAGTGGCTGGAAGATTTCTTAATCAATTCCGCCAAAGCCGTTGTGGTTATCTCGCATGACAAAACATTTGTCGATAGTATTACCAATCGTACTATTGAAGTTACGATGGGAAGAATTTACGACTACAAAGCCAAATACACACACTATCTCGAACTTCGAAAAGACCGTCGCATGCACCAGCAAAAAGCATACGATGAACAGCAAAGAATGATTGCCGACAATCAGACTTTTATCGATCGTTTTAAAGGGACGTTTTCAAAAACCGATGCGGTGCAATCTCGCGTTAAAATGCTGGAAAAACTAACTATTGTTCAGGTCGATGAAGTCGATACATCGGCACTGAAACTAAAATTTCCGCCAGCCATTCGGTCAGGAAATTATCCTGTTATTGTAAAGGATATGACAAAATCATATGGCGACAATATCATTTTTAAAGATGCCAATATTGTCATAGAACGCGGACAAAAAGTAGCCTTTGTAGGCAAAAATGGCGAAGGAAAGTCCACAATGATTAAAGCTATTATGAAACAACTGGAAATCAATTCTGGTTCGGTAGAAATTGGTCATAATGCTCAAATTGGTTATTTTGCCCAAAATCAAGCGTCACTTTTAGACGAAAATGCTACTATTTTT
The DNA here is from genome assembly GCF_031363805.1 of Flavobacterium sp. Classification (GTDB taxonomy): domain Bacteria; phylum Bacteroidota; class Bacteroidia; order Flavobacteriales; family Flavobacteriaceae; genus Flavobacterium. The sequence continues at coordinate 5,844 of NZ_JANLVD010000241.1, forward strand.
GAAACTATCGATGATATTGCCGTGGGCGATGTGCGTACCAAAATCAAAGACATTCTCGGTGCTTTTATGTTTCATGGTGACGATGTGACCAAGAAAGTAAAAGTACTTTCCGGTGGCGAAAAAACCCGTCTGGCGATGATAAAACTATTGCTGGAACCTGTCAATTTATTAATTCTTGATGAGCCTTCCAACCATTTGGATATGAAAACCAAAGACATCATCAAAGATGCCCTTCGCGATTTCGACGGAACATTAATTCTCGTTTCCCACGATCGTGATTTCCTCGACGGTCTGGCAACCAAAGTGTTCGAATTTGGCAACAAACGCGTCAAAGAACATTTCGAAGATATTACCGGTTTCTTAAAAAACAAGAAAATGGAAAGCATGCGCGAGATAGATAAATAGGCTTTTTTATATTTGGGCATTCCCCAGCAATTAAAAAAATCTCGTTCGTTCCTCACTTCCATTTTTTTAATTCCTGCGTCGGGCTTTCGGCTTTATCTGTCATTGCGAGGAAGCATCTCAATACAATTTCATAATTCCAGACTCGCAATAACAGGATACCGCCTTAATCCCTAATGCGAGGAACATTGTTTTAAATAGAGTAAATACAATTTAGATAGATTTAATTTTTAAGGAAAGGACACCCCGAAATGTTTAAAAATAACCCCCATCAATTTAAAAATAATATCCTATTATTTGAATCAAAATTAAATTAACTCACTTCAACAACGTGTTGAAAATCCACAAAAATGCAATTTAGTTTTTTAAATGAAAAACTATGACGTTAGCTTTTTTTTAGCTAGCTTTGCTCCCAAAATTTATTCAAATTTAATTAATTTTAATCCCTAAATTGTTTTCCTAAATTCATAAAAATCAGATGATACCAACTATAAAATTCTTAAAATTCTTAAAGTTCACATTACTTATATTTATTTCTTCTCTTTTTATTAATTGCTCCAAAGATGACGAAACTAAAACCACGGCTTCATCAGAAAAAAATATAACCTCTTTTGTCATTCCAAATATCGAAACTAGCATCAATCAAGCTGAAAATAAAATAACGATTTTTGTTCCTGCAAGCACAACTAGTCTTTATTTTGGTGTCACTATAACATTATCGAATGGAGCAAGATTGAATAATTACTCTTTAAATACTTCTATTGATTTTACTACTCCCGTTGAATTTGTTGTTGTTGCTCTAGATGGAACTAGTAAAAAATATACGACTCAAATTGTAAAACAAGATGGAATAAAATTTTTTAAATTAAAAGTAATCAATCCTTTTTTTGAAGATCGTTTTGGTGTCATTAACATTCAAAACAAAACAATTACAGTAGATGTCCCTAAAGATCTTATATCAGGATTTCAACAATCTATTAGAACTATTGAATTTGAAATAACACCTGGTTGCACCACAAATATAGTGAGTGGAAGTGTTGTTGATATAAACAATCCACAAGATTTAATTCTAGCAAAAAGCGATGGTACTATTGAAACTTATGATGTGAAGATTAGAAATTATGAAAACAATCTGAGAGTGTTTGTTTTTCCATCTACTAGTTTTACCACAAGTGCGATTACTTTATTTGCCTATCCAGCATCCAATTATCCATTGAGTTTAACTGTTGGACTTGAACCTAGTGATTTAATTGTTAGAACTTTAATTACCGAAGATGTTTCAAATGTAATTCCAAAAAGCATCAGTGTCTCAATTAATTCAACGGTGAGTCCAAATCCTACAAATCCTCAAAATTTTAATCAAGATGTTGTTTATACATTAACTTCAGAAGCGGGACAAGCTCGAAATATAAAAGTTAGAGTTTTAAAAGAAAAAATAATATTTAGTGCATCTGCTAATCAGTTAAACGGTGTTACAGCGGGTGGAGGTGCTTTTTTTTATTATGTAGGAATTAGTAAAATTACAGGGATTAAATTTATAAAAGAAAATACTTCCGAAGAAATTACTGGCTCAATTTTTCAAAATTATATCCACAATAATACAAGTAATAATACCGATGAATATTATTTAAATTATGGCGTTCCAACTACTACATTACCTGGTATTTATAATTTGAAAGTAACTCTTGAAAACGGTGAAACACTCAATACTTATTATAGAATATCTGTAAGTTAGTTTTTTATCATGTTATCCGATAAAATTGTAAAAACCAACAATAATCTCCTCTACACTGTGTTTTGAAAAATATGTTGCTCTGACGTCTCCTAAAAAAACTTGACACATTTCTATAATTCAAATAGATATGGAAACAGAAAAAAGGAATACAAAATTTCAAATTATTTTGAACAAACAGATGAGCATTTCACTTATGAAATCGCAATCAAAAGGTGGCTTATTCTTGAGTTTATACAAAATAACGACCAGTCTTCTCAATAAAGTTTTTATTCCAACCTAAAAGCGTCAAATTCCACCCTTAAAGCCTCGCGAGCGCGAGCGTCTCGCTCGTGCCCACAAACAAATTCAAAATTAAATTAGTATTTTTACTTTATGAGTAGAAAATATAAATTTGCAGAAAAAGATGGTGCTTATTTTATTAGTTTCTCAACAGTATATTGGATAGATGTGTTTACCAGAGATGATTATTTTTGTTGTATTATCGAATCGTTGGATTATTGCAGAAAGAACAAGGGTATGGAAATTTATGGTTATTGTATCATGCCAAGTCATATTCATTTAATTTTTAGGTCAACTTTAGGAGACCCATCGGGACTGATAAGAGATTTTAAGGGTTTTACTTCTAGAAAAATCATGAAAATAATTGAGGAATATCCTCAAGAAAGCAGAAGAGAATGGATGCTTTGGATGTTTGAAAGAGCAGGTAAAAAAAATAGCAATGTCGATTTTAGACAGTTTTGGCAACAAAATAATAAGCCAATCGAAATTTGGTCATTAAAAGTATTTGAGCAAAAATTAAACTATATTCACAATAATCCTATTGAAACTGGCTTTGTAACCGATGCTGTAGATTGGAAATATAGTAGTGCAAGAAATTACAGCAACAATGATCATAATATTTTAGAAATTGATTTGAATTGATTCTCTTAGCGGGCACTAGCGAGACGCTAGCGCTAGCGGAGAAAAACAGAATACGCTTACTATTAAAAAGTAATAAATCAATAATAGTTTTAAATTTCTCATAATTTAAATTATTTGGTTAAAGTAAGCTTATAAATAGTAGATTCTAAATCTTCTGAATCATTATCTTCACATAGTAAAAATATAATTTTAGATTCCGTTTTTTGATACAAAGTCAGTCCTTCAAATTTATGGGTGTTTGATATTTGTTGTGTAAAATCGATTTTAAATGTTTCAATATCCATACAACCTATAAGGCTTCCCAGAACATCGCCATCATCGTATGTCGAAACAGTATCTTCGGCACAAGCGAGAAAATAAATTGTATTTTCAATCAAAATAGCATCGGTAAATGTAGCTTCAACATGCTCTATTTTTGGAAGTTGAACAGATTGAAATTGTACTTCAAAATCTCCTGCTTGAAATTGATTTTTATCCTTGAAATTAATTTTAAAAATACCATTTTTAGAATTCGTTCCATTGCCTCGTTGCAATAAATACAAATTTTTGTTATCATAAAAAGCGCCTTCTATGTTTAAATCATTGTCTGAAATATCCCCTATTTTTTTAATTTCTTGATACAATGCTGACAAATCATTTTCTTGAACTGTATTATTTTCAAGATTGAAAATAATTTTTTTGTTTCTATTTTCTGTGGATCCTGATCCAAAAATGTGCAGTTCATTTCCTTTTAAGGCAATGGATTCAAAGTCTGGTTTTAGTTTTTTTAAAATATTTTGCGATGTGTTTTCAATTAATGTATATTTTGATAAATGATTGTTTTGCAGTTGATACTGGTATAAAAAACCAGAATTATCACTTATAATATAGAGTGAATTGTTATGCAGAACAATTCCTGAGGCAGCTCCAATGCCTGTAATTTTTAAAAATGCCGTAAGTTGAAATTTTTCCATAAATTAGCAAATAAGTTTAGCCCTGATAGAGCCGATATCCTCGTGGAGTAAAACGGAACGAGATAAAGGCGAAAGCAGGAATAGCTCCAAAAAACAAATATAAAACTAAAAACATGAAATCTATAAATACTGATGATTTTAAAGTTGTTGATAAAATTGTATTGACAAAATTGCCTACAGAATTACAAATTGATTCCGATGATGATGAAAAAGAAGCCAAGTTGGACAAAATCCAAGAAAAGTTAAGTGAGTGGCAAGATGTGATGTATGCGCACAACAAATACAGCGTTTTGATTTGTTTGCAAGGAATGGATACTTGCGGAAAAGACAGTTTAATTCGCGAAGTTTTTAAAGAATTTAATCCTCGTGGTGTTGAGGTGCATAGTTTTAAAACACCAAATTCGACCGAGTTGGAACATGATTATTTGTGGCGTCATTATTTGGCATTGCCAGAAAAAGGGAAATTTGCAGTTTTTAATAGAACACATTATGAAAATGTATTGGTTACCAGAGTGCATCCTGAATATATTTTGAGTGAAAATTTGCCAACAATCACTAAAATAGAAGATATAAAACCCCAATTTTGGGAAGATAGATTTGAACAAATTAATAATTTCGAAAAACACATTACACAAAATGGAACTGTAGTCTTGAAGTTTTTTTTCCATATGAGCAAGGATGAACAACGCAAAAGGTTGCTTCGTCGTTTAGAAAATGAAGAGCACCATTGGAAATTTTCGCCTGGCGATTTGAAAGAACGTGAACGCTGGGATGATTATATGAAATACTACGAAGAAGCAATTAATAAAACGTCGAAGCCAAATGCACCATGGTTTATAGTTCCTGCCGATGATAAGGAAATGGCTCGCGTTATTGTTGCTCAAATTATTTGGCAAGAAATGCAAAAATTAACTGATGTGAAAGAACCGGAATTGGACGAAAAAGTAAAGGCTAATTTTGCTGAATTTAGAAAACAGTTGGAAGAATAACTATAAAATTATAGCTTGTATCCATAAGCAAATCGTATAGAAACTTGTCCAGCATCGAACTTATTGTAGTTTTCGTAGCGTAAACTTACATCGATATGTTTGGTTGCGACACCTATTCCTGGAGCCCAAAGAAACGAAGTTCCCATTCCAGATTTTATGCCAATGGCAGCGCCGACTTCGCCCAAAACATAAAATTGGTCACCAAAAAAAGATTTAAAACCAATTTTTGCAGGTACAAATCCTAATCCTTTTACTTCATTATCAAATAAATGAGTGTAGCCAGTCGTTGCCGCTAAAGATGTTTTTAAAGAAATGTCATATTGTAAGCGACCATCCAAACCCAAACTAAAATCGAAAGTATCAGTAAGTGAAATGCCACCATTGAAACCAAAACCAAGACGAAAATCGCCAGCTTTTTTTTGTGCATTTGCTTGATTGATAAATAAGCTAAAAATCGATATGGATAGAAAACAAATTTGTTTGAAATTTTTCATTATATTTTTTTTGTTACTGTATAAACTTTAAAAAAGCCAGTATTATTATGTTAGACGCTATTTTTTTATTTAATCAAAAAAAAACGCACTGATTTTCAGTACGTTTTTATAAAAGTATGTTTTTACTTTATAGTTCAAATCCATAAGCAACTCTTAAAGATAGTTGACCAAAACCTTTCCCTATAGTTCCATTGTCATTTAATTTTGCAAAATCCGAGTAGTGTTCGTAACGCACACTTAAATCGATATACTTAGTAGCGTAACCAATACTTGGAGCCAATAATAATGAAGTTTTGTCATAGTTATTTGTTACTGCAAATGCAGCTCCACCTTCTCCCATAACATAAAATTGGTCGTTCCAAACGAAAGCTTTAAAACCTAATTTTGCTGGTATAAAACCTAAATCGTTATTTTTTCCGTCTACAAATAAGTTTGTAAAACCTGTAGTTAATGTTAATGAATATCTTTTTGAAAGATCATATTGCAATCTTGCATCTGCGCCTAAACCCAATCCGTATGGTTCATCAAATACATAACCTCCAGTTACACCAATTCCTAGTCTGAAGCTTTGATCATAATTTTCAGTAGTTGAATCTTGTGCATTTGTGTTGTTTGCAAAAAATACTGTAATTGCGAATACTAATAATGTTGTAATGTTTTTTGTAATCTTCATAATCTAAATTTTAATTATTTTAATAAATTTTTAAAATTCTTTTATGCAATTTTATACTATATTAATTGTTAAAAGAACAATGCAAATTTATTGTCATAATCGTTGGTAGGGCTTACACAATTTCAAATTTTTGTTATAAAATTTGTTATGATTATTAATTCCACTCACAAATAAGTTCGACTTTAAAGAACCTGTAATTTTTATATATTTTAGAAAAAAACTTGAATGATTAATTTCTTGATTTTATGAATGATACTCATCATCATTAAGAAAATAAGATTTTGATTTTTTTGAAATCAGCCTTGTCTAAATTATTTGATAATGATGCTTTTTAAATCTACACCAATATAAATACTCCTTCATTTTACTTACCCAATAGCGGTAAGCAGTAAAATATTATAAAAATAATAGTGATTTGTCATATTTAACTATATATTTTTGTAGAAATTTTTAAATCATGAACTTTTCAACCTACACCAAAGAATTTTCTGAAAATATAAAATTAGCATATCCAGTTATTTTAGGAATGTTAGGACATACTTTGATTGGAATTGTTGACAATATTATGGTGGGAAAATTGGGTTCCACAGAATTGGCAGCAGTATCTTTGGGCAATAGTTTTATTTTTATTGGTATGTCTTTGGGAATAGGTTTTTCAACCGCTATTACACCTATTATTGCAGAAGCTGATGCTGAAAATGATGATAAAAAAATTCGCTCCACTTTTCATCATGGGCTTTTGTTATGTACTATTTTGGGGATTTCCCTTTTTTCAATCATAGTTTTGTCAAAGCCAATTATGTATTTGATGCACCAACCAAAAGAGGTGGTTGATCTGGCAAATCCATACATTGATTGGGTAGCTTTTTCGCTCATTCCAGTCATTATTTACCAAGGATACAAACAATTTGCAGATGGATTATCGCTCACCAAATATTCTATGTATGCCATTTTTATGGCAAATGTCGTGCACATTTTTTTTAATTATGTATTGATTTATGGAGTTTGGATTTTTCCAAAACTGGGCATTTTGGGCGCTGGTTTAGGAACAGTTATTTCAAGAATTATGATGGTGGTTTTCATGCATTACATGCTAAAATATAATAAGAATATAAATAAATATTTCAATGATTTTAGTTTTAAACAAATCAAAAAATCAATGATTAAAAAAATTGTAAACTTAGGTTTTCCATCTGCCATGCAAATGTTGTTTGAAGTAGCGCTTTTTACAGCCGCTATTTGGCTTTCAGGTTCTATTGGAAAAACCAGCCAAGCAGCCAATCAAATTGCACTCACTTTGGCGACCATGACATTTATGTTTGCCATGGGATTGAGCGTCACGGCAATGATTCGTGTAAGCAATCAAAAAGGGTTAAATGATTATAAAAAATTGGTTGTTGTAGCAAGATCTATATTTTTATTGGCCATTATTTTAGAAATTTTATTCGCTTTATTTTTCATAGTTTTTCATAATTATTTGCCTCATTTATTTTTAAACATGGAAAATAGTCATCAAGCATTAGACAATCAGGAAGTTATTGTTATTGCTGCAAAATTACTTTTGGTGGCGGCAGTTTTTCAAATTTCCGATGGTATTCAAGTCGTGGTTTTAGGCGCACTTCGTGGTTTGCAGGATGTAAAAATCCCTATGTACATTACTTTTGTAGCCTATTGGATTGTAGGTTTTCCTATATCTTACTATTTGGGTTTGTATACCAATATGAAAGCCACTGGAATTTGGATAGGATTGTTGGCTGGACTAACAGTTGCCGCATTATTTTTGTATATTCGCTTCAATAATTTGACAAAAAAACTCATAATTTATAACTCATAATTTTAAAATGGAATTACCAAAATTTTTACTAGGCGACAATACAGATTTTCCAGACGATATTTTTATCATTCACCTTGATTATCCACGATTTATCATCAATTTAAAAGACGATGAAGTGGAGTTTATGGAAGAAGCTGAAGATCTAGATGAAGCAGAATTAAATGCCGAAATGGAAACCTTAATAGAGCAAGCCAACTCTTTTTATGACAGGGAAATGGAACTTTATGAAAAAGAGTAAATTTATTCTTTAAAATATTTTTTCAATAATAATTGTGCAGCTGCAAACGGTGAAATTTCATCATTTGCAACTGCTTTTTTATTTTTATATAATAATTTTTCGATTTCAAGATCATTATAAAAATTAGATTTTAATTGCTCATTGATGGTTTCCATCATCCAAAACTGATTTTGATTTTTTCTTTTTTCAAAAAAATAATGATTTGATTTGGTAAGTGTTTCAAAATCAGAAATGGTTTTCCAAACATTGGCAATTCCTTCGTGTGTTATGGCACTGCAAGTTGAAGTAGTTGGGTTCCATCCCGATTTTTTAGCAGGAAATAAATGCAAAGCTCTGTTAAATTCTGTTTTTGCCAAATTCGCTTTGGTAACATTATCTCCATCGGCTTTATTAATTACAATAGCATCTGCCATTTCCATAATGCCACGCTTTATGCCTTGCAATTCATCTCCAGCACCAGAAATTTTCAGTAACAAAAAAAAATCCACCATACTATGAACCGCGGTTTCGCTTTGCCCAACACCAACAGTTTCAATGATAATCGTATCGAAACCAGCCGCTTCGCAAAGTATAATTGTTTCACGAGTTTTTCTGGCTACTCCACCCAAAGTTTCGCCCGAAGCACTTGGTCGAATAAAAGCATTTTCGTCTTTTACCAATTCTTCCATTCGGGTTTTATCGCCTAGAATACTGCCATGAGAAATTGTGCTACTTGGATCAACTGCCAATACAGCAACTTTCTTACCAAGTGAAGTTAAATGTTTACCAAAAGCTTCAATAAATGTACTTTTTCCCACGCCAGGAACGCCAGTAATTCCTATTCGAATCGATTTATTGGCATGAGGCAAACAGGCAGCAATAACTTCATTGGCTTTTGCCAAATGCTCCGTATTGGTACTTTCAATCAAAGTAATTGCACGACTCAAAGCAACCTTATCAGATTTTAAAATACCGTCTGTTAGGTCTTTGGAACTTGGTTGGATTTTTCTATAACGAATGATTTCTGCTACCGATGATGCACTTAAAATATCAGGAGCAGTTATGCCTTCTCTTTCATGAAGTGCTGAATGTTTTTTTGATGTATTTTTCAATGATGGTAAGTATTCGTCATAACAAATTTAAATAAAAAACAGGACTAAAAATATTTTTGTTAAAATTGATTACTTATTAACGGTATTAATTTATTTTTTATTTCTTTAAAATTCACTTATCAAAGTATTTTTTCCACTAAATTAAATAGGTTAATTTTAATTTTAATAGCGCTAAATAATTTTAAAACAATATTTTACGTTAAATATGCGTTACAACAAATCTTTTTTTTTGATTAAAGTTAATTTCTATTATTCTAAGACAAATAACATTGGATTAAAAAAAAACTGATTTGTTTCAATTTAAAAAAGAGAGATATTTAAATAGACTTATTTCAACTAAATTAATAAACTTCCTGATTACGTGTTTGAATTAAGTTTTTGAGTTTAAAAATAATAAACCAACTAAAACCACTCATAAATGAAGACAAAAATTACGCGGCGTGATTTGTTTACGTCTATCTTAGGTAAAATTAAATCACAAGATAAAAAAGATCCTTTATTTGAAAAGTATTCTCGAAAAATTTTTAAGCCAAGGGTTTATCAAAAAAATATCGACCAGTCTCATATTGATCCGAGCAATATCCTTTATCTGTCAAGTCTTTAGCCACTTTTGCATTTCGTTTTCCAGAGCAAGTAATTATTGGCATTGAGTCCAATAGGCTTTGATTAGAAAAGCAGTCAGAAGGTAAGAATTCTTCAGACAATGAACTTACAAAACATCTAAAAGCTTCTGACAATTGGTTAAGCCGATTAGAAAAACCAGCATATGAGCCCAATTTTGGAAACCATTCAAGCAAATAATCACAAGCATATTTGTGAATATGTTTAACACTAAATCGTTGTTCTTCTTGAACCGAAAATAGATAAATTGTCATAATCTCTTGGTCTGTTAAATCTTGTTTATCGTTATTACTGAAACGTTCACAGGTATATTTTAAATCTTTTTCAAATCTGTCACAGATTATTGAGTAGATTTTTATTAATTTTAAGGCTTTAGTCTGATTAATCATATATTTAAAAGTGCGTTGAATACACTTTAAATATACAGATTTTCAGACTATTAAACTAATTATTTGAAAGATATTTCTTTCTTTTTTATGCTTTTTTTCAACCCTTGATTCGCATAATCACTAAATACAAATATCGCCTAGGGAGAAATTCAATTTTAATTTTTTTTCTAGGCTATATTATTTACTTTTACTTTCTCAACTTTATTATCATGTTTTTAACTCCTGAAGCACTCCAAGAGCTTACAAAAATTGTTGGTCAAAATTATATTTTTACAGATCAAGAAACGCGTAATCATTACGGTCACGATGAAACCGAAGATTACGTTTTTCCGCCCAATGTAGTTTTAAAACCTGCTAATGCAGAAGAAATTTCAGAAATTTTAAAAATTGCCAACAAATATAAAATTCCAACCACGCCAATTGGAGGAAGAACAGGGTTGAGCGGCGGTGCATTATCAGTTCATGAAGGAATTGGACTTTCTACTGAACGGTTAAATAAAATCTTAGAAATAGATGTGCAAAATTTACAAGTCATTTTAGAACCAGCCGTAATAACCCAAGTTTTGCGTGAAGCAGTGGCGGAAAAAGGATTGTTTTATCCACCAGATCCAAGTAGTCAAGGCAGTTGTTGGATAGGAGGGAATGTTGCCGAAAATGCTGGTGGCGCTCGTGCAGTTAAATATGGTGTAACCAAAGATTATGTTTTGAATCTTGAAGTAGTTTTGCCCAATGGTGAAATTATTTGGACAGGAGCCAACACGCTCAAAAATTCTACAGGATACAATTTAACACAATTAATGGTTGGTAGCGAAGGTACACTCGGCGTGATTACCAAAATTGTCATGAAATTGTTGCCCAAAGTTTCTCATAATGTTTTAATGTTAGTCCCATTTTATAGAGCCAGTCAAGCTTGCGAAGCTGTTTCTGCTATTTTTAGAGCAGGAATTATTCCAAGTGCTTTGGAATTTATGGAACGCGATGCGATAGATTGGACCTTGAAATATAACCACAATATTTCGGTAGTTGTAAAAGATCAAGTTCAAGCGCACTTACTGATTGAAGTAGATGGGAATTATCCAGAAATTTTGATGCAAGAAGCCGAAAAAATTATGAAAGTTGTGGAAGAATTTGAAATTGATGAGATTTTATTTGCTGATACTGATGATCAAAAAAATGCACTTTGGAAAATGAGACGATCCGTTGCCGAAGCAGTAAAATCCAATTCAGTTTATAAGGAAGAAGACACCGTTGTGCCAAGATTTGAATTACCAAAACTACTAGAAGGAATAAAAAGAATTGGTAATAAATACGGATTCAAATCTGTATGTTATGGTCACGCTGGCGATGGAAATCTGCACGTCAACATTATAAAAGGCAATATGACCGACGAGAATTGGAACATTGAAGTTACTAAGGGTATTCGTGAAATATTTGAGTTGACAATTTCGTTAAAAGGTACTTTATCAGGTGAACATGGTATTGGTTTTGTGCAAAAAAATTACATGAATATTGCATTCACCAGTTCACATTTATTAATAATGAAGAATATTAAGAAAGTTTTTGATCCAAATAATATTTTAAATCCTGGAAAAATTTTCCCTGACTATTAGTATTTATTGGATGTTAACTTTATCAAAATTAATCGTCATAAAATATTGAAAAAGAAACAATTGGTTCCCAAATGTTAAATATTTATTTTGTAATACTTTTTTCTTAAATTAGACGTTTATTTTCAAATATAAAAAGTTATGGCAAATACTACTACACTAACCAGACGAGCATTATTTAAAAAATTAATACATGAGATTTCAAAAAATGCTCAAGAAATTGACCCTTTATTTGAAAAATATTCAAGAAAAATATATAATGGTCGAAGATATTCTTCACTCAACTATAAAAATAAATTAAAGTATAAGGATACGAAAGATGCGCCACAAGAACTTGAGCGTATTGGTATCATTAACAGTGGACTCAATCCATACACTGGCGCTTGGACTGTTTCGCAAGCCATTCATTTACTAAGAAGAACAGGTTTTGGTCATAAAAAAGCAGATGTTGATACTTTATTGGGATTGTCTCTAAACAATGCAGTAAATTTGATTCTCAATGTTAATGCTACGCCACCATCGCCACCAATCAACTATTACAATAATATAGAACCAGATGAAAATGGACTTCCGTATGGAGCCGATTGGACTAATAATGCATTTAATAGTGATGATATTGGCAACGATTCAAATGGTTACAGAACGGCTTCATTAGCTGCTTGGTCACTAGGTTTGGCATTAAACCAAGACATTACTATTAGAGAAAAAATGACTCTTTTTTGGTATCATTTTATTCCAATAGATTTCGAATTTGTAAAACAATCTTCTAATAGATATGCCAATACAAATTCTGCTAGAATTTGCTATAAATACATGAAAATGTTTCGTGATAAAGGCACAGGAAACTATAAATCATTAATTAGAGAAATGGCAACACAACCAGCCATGATGTTCTATTTGAATAACCAAGCCAATTCAAAAACTGCTCCAGATGAAAATTTCGCTAGAGAAATTATGGAACTTTTTACACTTGGAAAAGATGTAACCAATATTTATTCGCAAGCAGATGTTGTGCTTGCTGCAAAAGTGTTGACAGGTTGGAGAGTTCAAAATTTAAACACCACGAACGAAGTAACCAATTTTGTTGCCGACAAACATGATGAAAGTACCAAGTCATTCTCATCTTATTTTAGTGGTACTGTAATTCCAAATTCTGGTGCTGCAGAATTAGATTTATTTATAGATATGATTTTTGCAAAATCAAAAACTGTATCAGAATATATTTGTAGAAGATTGTATCGTTTTTTCGTTTATTATGATATTGATGACAATGTGGAAGCCAATGTAATAGTTCCATTGGCACAATTTTTAGTAAATAGCAATTGGGAAATTTTGCCAGTGCTAGACAAATTATTCAAAAGTGAACACTTTTATGATATGGCCAACAAAGGAGTTTATATAAAAAGTCCATTTGATTTGATTATTGGAACCATGAGAACATTTGATGTTAACATTAATGTATCAGATCCTACAAATTATGAAGCACAATATGAACTTTGGAACACATTTAATTATGTTATGGGCGATATGGAACAAGCCATGGGTCGTATTCCTAATGTGGCTGGTTGGCAAGCATTTTATCAAAAACCATCATTTCATGAATATTGGATTAATTCAAATTCAATTCAACGCAGATATGGTTTGGTGGAAGGCATGCTATACGGATTTGATATTACAAAAAATAATCTAACTACTAGAATTGAAGCCAAAGCCATAGAATATGTAAAAAAATTTCCAAATTCAATTATTGAAGATCCAAATCTGTTGGTGGATGAATGTATAAAATATTTACTTCCAATAGATTTAAGCCCTTCGCAAAAAAATATCTTAAAATCTCAAACATTATTGTCAAATCAAGCATCAGATTATTATTGGAGAGGAGCTTGGAATACTTACTTAGCAGATACAAATAATGTTGATAATACCAATATTGTAAAAAATCGTTTGAGAAGTTTATTACTCACCATAGTTCAATATGCTGAATATCAGTTAATGTAATCTTTAATTATTTAAAAAATGGAAAGAAGAAAATTTTTAAAGTCAACAGCCCTTATATCAGCACCACTACTATTTAATCAAATTCCTGTGATGGCTTCATCGCAATTGGATAGTAAAAGTTTGGAAATATTGGGATCAGCAGCAGCTGAATGTGGAAAAATATTAGTGATCGTTCAAATGAATGGAGGGAACGACGGTTTAAATACTGTATTTCCAAGAGATCAATGGGGGAAACTTTCGGCCGCTAGGTCAAATATATTAATGAAAGAAACAGATGTTTTACCATTAAATAAAAACCCAGGTGTTGGATTACATCCCGCCATGAAAGAAATGCAAAGTTTGTATAACAATGGTAAATTAATGATAGTTCAAGGCGTTTCCTATCCAAATCCAAGTTATAGCCATTTTAGAGCTACAGATATTTGGTTTACAGGATCAGACAGTGACAAATCATTGACAACTGGTTGGCTAGGACGTTCATTAAATACTATATATCCTGATTTTCCAGCTACTTATCCAAATGTGAATATGCCAGATCCATTGGCCATACAAATTGGATCAACTTTACCTTTTTCTTTGCAAGGACCAACTATTAACATGGCTTATAGTGTGCCAGATCCAGACGATTTGTTAAATGTAATAAATGCCACGCCAGATCCAGCTCCAAATTCTGACTATGGTAAAGAACTTACTTTTTTAAGGTTGATGAAAGACCAGAGTAATAAATATAGAAAAGTGATTCAAGATGCTTACAATAGGCCAAAACCTGTATCAGCACCTTATCCAAACAAAAATGGTTTGGCTGAGCAATTGCAAATTGTAGCAAGACTGATCAATGGAGGTTTAAAAACCCCAATTTATATAGTGAATCATCCAAAAGGTTTTGATAGCCATGAAGACCAAGTTTTAGATTCGGATAGAACCAAAGGGCGTCAAGCGGAAAATTTAAGTATATTATCACAAGCAATTGATGCTTTTCAAAAAGATTTAGAAATAATTGACAAAGATGATTTGGTTACTGGAATGACCTTTAGTGAATTTGGTCGAAGAATAAAAAGTAATGATAGCGCAGGAACAGACCACGGAACAGTAGCGCCAGTTATATTTTTTGGTGCAGCATTGAATACAGGAAAAAGAAATGTACAAGGAACAGCGCATCCTGTTTCTGGAATGATAGGAATATCACCAAAATTGCCTAGTGCTACAGATGTTGATGATGAGCTTGATTTGCAATTTGATTTTAGGCAAATTTATGCTACAATCATGCAAGATTGGCTTTGTATGACGAAATCACAATCAGATCAAGTGCTTGGCAAATCGTTCCAAACTTTACCCATTTTTAACAAAAGGAAGTATAACAATAATGCAGCATACTACGATGATAATTTTATGACAATTTATCCAAATCCTGTAGTCAATAGTTTGATAAATATTCAGTTTAATGATTTTATAAAATCGACTTTAGATATCAGTATTTACAGTATTCAAGGATTTAAAGTATATGGAAATTCTTTTCCTATTGATGGCGATTATTTGAGTTTTACAACCAATACTTATCTTTCTACAGGAACTTATATTTTAGAATTAATTTACAACGAAACTAAATTTATTGAAAAGATAATTGTTTTGTAAAATGTAATTCGTAGATCAAAAAAATAACGCAACATAAATTTTATGTTGCGTTATTTTTTTGAATTTGTTTGGTTTTATTCTTTAATTTGAATTAAACGAAACTAAAACTGAATCAGCATTTTTAAAAGTTGGACTTTGTTCTGTAATACTGGCAACTCTTTTTTTGTTTAGCTTAAGTTTAATATCAGCCTCTGTGGTGAACAATAAAGCGGATAAAAAAGGACTATTCAAATACGGAATTAGTAAAGGAATGGCTTCATTTATAGTATGAATAAAAATTTCTTCTTCAGTTTGGTATTTAAAAGTTAGTGAAAGTTTTAATTCGTCATCTATCAATATTGTTCGAATATAAATATTCATTAATTGTGTATTTCCAATTGTTTTTGCTAGGGTTAATTTTGCAAAGGTTTTATCAATTATGCTTTGTTTAAACAAATTGAAAAAGGTATTGTATGTGTCTGTATTTGGCATTGTGGTATTTTATTTTCAATTATTTTTGAAATCATTACATATTACTTTTTGAATAATTTTGAATCTACACTGTAATTTCCAACTCCTGTAAAAAACAATCCTAGATATATGGTGAAGTAAACAAATGCATCATTAAATTGATAGCCATTTTCGCCTTTATCTAAAATTGACATGGGAAAAACAACAACAAAAATATAAGCCATGCAAAACATTAAAACCAATAAACTAAAGCGAGAAAATAAACCGATTATTAAAAGCAAGCTACAAAATAATTCTGCAAAAATAGTCAAACCCAATGGAATTTTGCCAGACATTCCTAAAAAGCTAATGTTTTTTGCCCAAAAATCTGATGCAGCCATGATTTCGAAATTATTAAATTTTTCGTAACCATAAAATGCCATTAAAACTCCAATAATAATTCGAATAATTAATAAACCTAAATCTAGATTTATAGCATTTACTGAATTTAATAATGTTTTTTTCATTTTTTGTTTGTTTAATTTTAATAAAATTTATTTTTTTGATTATTGAATTAAAATAGATAAATATTATAATAAAAAAATCCTCAAAGAGTTTGAGGATTTCAATTATTAATCTCTTTTTGGATTATTTTTCTTGTCCCGCTTTTCTTCTTTCTTTTCTTTAGCGGTTTTCAAAGGTTCTTTTTTTACTGTTTTCTTTGCATCTTGACTCTTTGCCATGGTTTTATATTTTAGTTAGTTTTATATTCTATTAAAGTAAAGATATTAATTTTTTCCGAAATGAATAATAAAAAATCCTCAACTATTTTCATAATTGAGGATTTAGATATAGATTTAATTTTTATAAATTCTCCAAAATCCATTCGCCTGATGACAATAGATTTTCAGCTTTTTTGAATTTCATGGTTTCAGATTTCCCACTCATAACATGTTTTATAGTTACAGTATCATTTCGGTTAATTTTTGGTTGATCGCGAACTATTGTTTCTGTAACTTGTCTTTGTTGCGTTTGTCCAGCGTCATGATTTCTAGAAGCTTGCTCATCGCTATTTAAAATTTCGTCTTTACTTTCAATATAATTTTCTTTTTGACGAACTTCTCTTGCTTCTTCAATATTGTTGTTTTGATTTGGTAAATCTCCTTTAAACAAAAATGAAATTACTTCTTTATTAATACCATCCAACATTGTTTTAAACAGTCTGAAAGCTTCAAATTTGTAAATAAGCAATGGATCTTTTTGTTCATGAACTGCCAATTGAACAGATTGTTTCATCTCGTCCATTTTACGCAAATGCTTCTTCCAAGCCTCGTCAACAATAGCCAAAGTGATGTTCTTTTCAAAATCGGCAACCAACTGATTCCCTTTCGAATCGTATGCTTTTTTTAAATCGGTAACTACATTCAAAGATTTTTGACCATCAGTAAAAGGAACTATAATACGTTCAAAATTGTTACTCGGATTTTCATAAACATTTCTAATAATAGGGAATGCTTCTTTTGCATCGCGAATATTTTTCTCTGTATAATATTCCGATGCTGCCTTGTATGCTTTTCCAGTCAATTCAATATCCGATAATTTTGAAAATTCTGCCTGTGTAACTGGGGATGTAATGGATAAATTTTTAATTAACTCGAATTCAAAATTTTTGAAATCGCCTGAAGCTTTGTTTTTTTCTACAATGACTTCACAAGTATCGTACATCATATTAGCAATATCCAGTTTTAGGCGTTCTCCGTGCAATGCGTGACGGCGACGTTTGTACACTACTTCACGCTGAGAATTCATTACATCATCATATTCTAACAAACGTTTACGCGTCCCGAAATTATTTTCTTCTACTTTTTTCTGTGCACGTTCAATAGATTTGGTCATCATAGAATGCTGAATTACTTCACCTTCTTTCAAGCCCATTCTATCCATAATTTTGGCCACTCTATCCGAACCAAAAAGGCGCATCAAATTATCTTCCAAAGAAACGTAAAACTGAGAACTTCCAGGATCACCTTGACGACCAGCACGTCCACGCAATTGGCGGTCTACACGACGAGAATCGTGACGTTCTGTACCTACAATAGCCAATCCACCAGCCGCTTTTACTTCTGGCGTTAGCTTAATATCTGTTCCACGACCAGCCATATTGGTTGCAATAGTCACGACGCCAGATTTACCAGCTTCTTCCACGATTTGAGCTTCTTGCTTGTGCATTTTGGCATTCAAAACATTGTGCGGAATATTTCTCATTTTAAGCATTCGACTCAATAATTCTGAAATTTCTACCGATGTTGTACCAATTAAAACTGGTCTTCCAGATTGAGATAATTGTACCACATCTTCAATAACAGCATTAAATTTTTCACGAACAGAACGGTAAATTAAATCTTCTTTGTCAATACGTGACATGCCACGATTGGTAGGAATTTCTACTACGTCCAATTTGTATATTTCCCAAAGTTCGCCAGCTTCTGTAACTGCAGTTCCAGTCATACCAGCCAATTTGCTGTACATTCTGAAATAATTTTGTAAAGTTACAGTGGCATAAGTTTGGGTTGCATCTTCAATTTTTACATTTTCTTTGGCTTCAATGGCTTGATGCAATCCGTCGGAATAACGGCGTCCATCCATTATACGACCAGTTTGCTCATCAACAATTAAAACTTTATTTTCCATTATAACATATTCGGTATCTTTTTCGAATAATGTGTAGGCTTTTAAAAGTTGTGTCAAAGTATGAATTCGTTCACTTTTTACACTAAAATCTTGGAATAATTTCTCTTTTTGCTCTCCTTGTTCTTCAACTGAAAGATTTAATTTTTCTATGCGAGCAATTTCGGTTCCAATATCTGGTAAGATAAAAAAAGTAGGTTCAGTATCTTTGGACATGATTTCGATTCCGCTATCTGTCAATTCCACCTGATTATTTTTTTCTTCGATAACAAAATACAATGCGGCATCTACTTTTGGCATTTCTCTGTTGTTATCAGACATGTATTGGTTCTCGGTTTTTTGCAAAAGTGCTTTTACACCTTCTTCCGATAAAAACTTTATCAAAGCTTTATTTTTTGGTAATGCTCTGTGCGCTCTTAATAACTGAAAACCACCATCTTTTGTATTGCCTTCTTTAATTAAACGTTTGGCTTCAGTAAGAAAACCGTTGGCTAGGTGACGCTGAATGTTTACTAGATTGTCAATTTTTGGTTTCAACTCTGTAAATTCATGACGATCGCCATCAACCACCTGACCGGAAATTATTAATGGTGTTCTGGCATCATCAATTAATACAGAATCGACCTCATCAACAATCGCAAAATTGTGTTTTCTCTGAACCAAATCCTCTGGAGAATGTGCCATATTATCTCGAAGGTAATCGAAACCAAATTCGTTATTTGTTCCGTAAGTGATGTCTGCTTCGTAGGCTTTTCTGCGTGCATCTGAATTGGGTTGGTGCAAATCAATACAATCAACTAACAATCCATGAAATTCAAACAATGGTGCTTTCCAAGCGCTATCTCGTTTTGCTAAATAGTCGTTTACAGTTACCAGATGCACACCGTTTCCAGTTAATGCATTTAAATAGAGTGGAAGTGTAGCTACCAAAGTTTTCCCTTCTCCTGTTTGCATTTCAGAAATTTTTCCTTGGTGCAAAACTACTCCGCCTATAAGCTGAACATCATAATGAATCATGTCCCAAGTTATTTCTTTTCCTGCGGCACTCCAAGAGTTTGCCCAAACGGCAGTATCTCCAACGATGTTGATATATGATTTTGTTGCAGAAAGCTCTCTGTCTTTTGCAGTCGCAGAAACAGTAATTTGTGTATTTTCTTTGAAACGTTTAGCCGTTTCTTTGATTACAGCAAAAGCTTCAGGAAGAATTTCGTTTAATGTTTTTTCAGATATATCGTAAGCTTCTTTGTCTAAAATATCAATTTGCGCATACACATCTTCTCGAGCATCAATATCCTGCAAAGCTTCAACTTCCAGTTTTAAACTTTCAATTTTCGCATCTTTT
>NZ_JANLVD010000245.1:0-4385 GCF_031363805.1 Flavobacterium sp.
AAGAAGCTTTTTTGGAATAGCAATTCCGTATGGAAATTCAAAATCGATTCCATTTTCTCGCAGTTATTTTGCTGGAGGAACAAATGACAATAGAGCTTGGCAATCCTATAGCTTAGGCCCAGGAAGTTCAGGCGGATTGAACGATTTTAACGAAGCCAATATGAAAATAGCTTTTAATGCAGAATTTAGAGCCAAAATTATCGGCAATTTTAATGGAGCATTATTCGCAGATTTGGGAAATATTTGGAACGTTTTGGACAATGAAACAGACCAAACCAAAATTTTTTCGGGAATAAAATCCATAAAAACTTTTGCTTTGGGCACTGGACTTGGAATAAGATATGATTTTAAATTCTTTTTGGCTAGATTAGATTTGGGATTTAAAACTTATAATCCTGCAAAAGAAACCAATCAAAGATGGTTCAAAGATTTTAATTGGACTAAATCGGTTGTAAATATTGGAATAAACTATCCTTTCTAAAACATAAATTAGTAATTTTGTAGTATAAACACAAAAAAATGGCACACAATATAAAATCAGGCGTTGCTACTGGCGACCAAGTTCAAGAAATTTTTAAGTATGCAAAAGAAAAAGGTTTTGCGCTTCCAGCTGTAAATGTAGTAGGATCTGACACTATAAATGGCGTAATAGAAACTGCAGCAAGATTAAATGCTCCAGTAATTATTCAATTTTCAAATGGTGGAGCACAATTTAATGCTGGAAAAGGTTTATCAAATACCAACGAAAAAGCAGCAATTGCTGGCGGAATCGCGGGTGCACTCCACATTCACACATTAGCGGAAGCTTATGGAGCCACCGTAATTTTGCACACAGATCATTGTGCAAAAAAATTATTGCCTTGGATAGATGGATTACTTGATGCATCTGAAAAGCATTTTGCAAAAACTGGAAAACCATTATATTCTTCACACATGATAGATTTATCTGAAGAACCTATTGCAGAAAATATTGAAATTTGCAAAACCTATTTGGCTAGAATGAGTAAAATGGGCATGACACTTGAAATTGAATTAGGAATTACAGGTGGCGAAGAAGATGGTGTAGATAATTCTGATGTTGACAGTTCAAAACTATACACACAACCAGAAGAAGTAGCTTTTGCATATGAAGAATTATTGAAAATAAGTCCACGTTTTACTATAGCAGCTGCTTTTGGAAACGTGCATGGCGTTTACAAACCTGGAAATGTAAAACTAACACCAAAAATTTTAAAAAATTCTCAGGATTATGTACAAAAAAAATTTAGTACTGGTTCAAATCCTGTAGATTTTGTTTTTCATGGTGGCTCTGGATCAACGCTTGAAGAAATTAGAGAAGCTATTGGATACGGTGTTATAAAAATGAATATTGATACCGATTTGCAGTTTGCATTTACAGAAGGTATTCGTGATTATATGGTGCATAATTTAGACTATTTAAAAACACAAATTGGTAGCCCAGATGGTCCAGAATCTCCAAACAAAAAACATTACGATCCTAGAAAATGGCTTCGTGAAGGAGAAATGACTTTCAATAAAAGATTGGAACAGGCTTTCGCCGATTTGAATAATGTAAACACAATATAAATTACGATTTTTGAATTACGAATTACGAATTACCATTCATAAATCTAAATTCTAAAATCTAAAATCTAAAATTAGCATGGGTTGGTTTAAAAGAAAAGAAAAAGGAATTACTACAGCTACCGAAGATAAAATGGATGTTCCAAAAGGACTTTGGTACAAATCTCCAACTGGGAAAATTGTAGATGCAGATGAGTTAAAACGAAACCTTTGGGTAAGTCCTGAAGATGATTTTCATGTTCGTATTGGAAGCAAAGAATATTTTGAAATACTATTCGACAATAACGAATTTGTTGAGCTTGATGCCAATATGACTTCCAAAGATCCACTTGGTTTTGTAGATACCAAAAAATACAGTGACAGGTTGGTTGATGCCATGGATAAGACTAAACTTAAAGATGCAGTTCGAACAGGCGTTGGAAAATCAAAAGGAAAATTTTTAGTAGTCTGTTGTATGGATTTTGCTTTTATCGGCGGCTCGATGGGCGCGGTAGTTGGCGAAAAAATTGCAAGAGGTATTGATCATTCTATCAAAAACAACATTCCATTTGTCATGATTTCAAAATCTGGTGGTGCCAGAATGATGGAAGCTGCTTACTCATTGATGCAATTAGCAAAAACCTCAGCAAAATTGGCTCAACTAGCCGAAGCAAAAATACCATATATTTCTTTATGTACAGACCCAACTACTGGAGGCACAACAGCTTCATATGCCATGCTTGGTGATATTAATATTTCTGAACCAGGCGCGCTTATTGGTTTTGCAGGTCCAAGAGTAGTTCGAGACACCACGGGTAAAGATTTGCCAGAAGGCTTTCAAACTGCAGAATTTCTATTGGAACATGGTTTTCTAGATTTTATTACCCCTAGAAAAGAGTTGAAAGAAAAAATAAATTTATACTTAGATTTAATTCTTAACAAAGAAGTTAGATAGTTTTATAAATTCAAATAATTTTGATTAACGCAACAAGATATTTCTATTTTGTTGCGTTTTTTTTTATAATACCAACTACAATTCCAAATAATTTATTTGTTTTTTTTAAAACATGTTTTCAAACAAGAAGTAATTATGTAGGTGAATTTAAAAAACTAATTGATATAATTTTTACTTAAAATTTGCTACACTTCATCGAGTCAATTTAACAGATAGTCTAAATTTAACTTCAAAATCAGCTTTTTACAATTTATTTATATCACAATTCATCAAATTATTGAGTTCTTTTTTTATATTTACAATAACATTAATTAAAAACGACCATCATGCCAATAAGCACTACAATTACCATTCAAATTGCTGGGGAAGCAATGACACGATTTTCAAAATTAGTGATCAATCAAAAAGTGCAAACCCACCATAATTTTTCTGTTGTACAACCTTTGCCAAAAGAATTTGTAAATCAGGCTGTTGAAAAAGCACAAAGCTATATTGGTCAAACCATCAAAATAGAAATAAAGCCCAATAATATGGCCACCGAATCACCATTGGTATTCAAAGGCATAATCACCGAAGCACAACTCATGCGAAGTGCTGGAGCAGCGGGTTGCATCATGATCAATGGCTACAGCCCAACAATAGCCATGGATGGCATGCCAAACACCAAATCATTTTCGGATAAATCGCTTTCAACTATCATACAAGAAATTACAGAGAAATATGCCCAAACAGAAAATAAGCCCAAACTAAAAATCCAAAACGACACTTCACTTCCATACACGGTTCAATATGGCGAAAGCGATTTTGGTTTTATAGCTAGATTGGCACAAAAAAAAGGGCAATGGTTTTATTATAATGGAGAGGATTTGCTATTTGGCACGCCTACTTCCAAAACATTCACTTTAGAATATGGTCGTTCCTTGCATAGTTTTAATATAGATATGAAAGCCAAGTCACTTGGATTTGAATACATAGGCTATGATCCAACGAGTGCCGAGACACAAAAAGCCAATTCATCAGAAATCAACTATCAAACCCAAGGATTCTCAAAACCTGTTTTAGATGCGTCCAATAAATTATACCCAGAGAAATCAAAAATGTTCTACACCCAACCTTTGCAAGAAGGAAATGCAAGAACCCATTTGGTGGACAGAGCGACTACACAATTGCAATCCAGAGCAGCAGATTTAGTGACAGCCAAAGGCGATTCTGACGAAACAGGACTTCGTATAGGCGATGTGGTGGTTATCAATGAATCGGCTTTTTCGATGACAGGAAATCCTCAAGATGGCTTGAAGGAACAAAATTTTGGAAGTTATATTATTACTGATGTGACTCATGTTTGCGATGAAGGCACGTATCACAATACTTTCAGTGCCGTTCCAGAAAGTGTACTTTCTCCGCCTTATGGAAATGTACATAGTTTCCCAAAAGCCACCGCACAACCAGCCACGATAATTGACAACAATGATCCAAATGGACTCGGCAGAGTACAAGTACAAATGGCATGGCAGAAAGACAATGGGGTAAACACGCCATGGATTCGCATGACAAACCCGCACGCAGGTGGTGGAAAAGGCATGTATTTTGTACCCGAAATTGGCGAAGAAGTTTTGGTAGGTTTTGAAGGCGACAATGCCGAGAAACCCTTTGTTTTAGGCACCATGTACAATGGTTCTGAAAGTTCAGGATACAATACGGCAGGCAACGACCAAAAAGTAATACAAACCCGTTCTGGAACAAAAATTATCATGAACGATGCTATTGGCAGTGTGTTTATTGAAGACCCGAGTGGGAATACGTGGATGATGGATGGTAAGGGAAATATCAATGTGAATGCACCGAATGATTTTACTATAAATGCTGG
>NZ_JANLVD010000109.1:0-2688 GCF_031363805.1 Flavobacterium sp.
AATCTCAACGCAACAAAATTACTTAAAAGGTTTTGAGTTTGACAAAAATACTTCTTTGAATGGTATTTTTAATGCGCCTTATTCCTTAACTAATGCGGTAACTAGAGAAACTGCGGATTTTACAATCCCTGCCTTTAACCCAGCTAATTTGGTTAATGCACCTTCTGGAGCAACTCACTTTCGTTTGATTACTGCACTTTCAGTAGTAAGTGATTTTGAATATAACTCCACCACAAACAGTTATGATCCTATGGATGCTGCTTTGAATGAGGTTAACGATGTGGTTTATAGTGGTTTCTTGGATTTGTTCGCACCAATTCCTTTAACAAAAATAACTGCTACTTTACCTGGTGGAGCAATTCCAACAGTAAATACTTCAGTATTGCACTGTATTGGAATTGAGTTCTACCAACAAGTAGGAGCAAATTACTACTTGTTTGCAAGTGGCAACTGCTTAAAAATCGAGGAAGTTTTTTAGTAATCTTTTCAGAAAATCCCTCGATGCTGTCGAGGGATTTTTTGTTTTAAAACCAATCTATAATTATTATGGAAACTAAAATAATACGAGTTGCACAAGGTAAAGAAAGTACATTGAGCCAGTTATACATCAACGGAATTTTTCAATGCTACTTACTAGAAGATAAAATAAGAGCTGTAAAAATTCCATCTGAAACGGCTATTCCAAATGGTACATTTTCATTGAAATTGAACACTTACGGAGCTAAAAATGTGGAATTTAAAAAAGCTTTTGGAAAGCTTCACGAAGGAATGATTGAAATTACCGGTTTACCTAATTTCAATTTTGTTTATATCCATACTGGAAACACCATCAAAGAAACTGCCGGTTGTCCGCTTTGTGGTTTTGGTTTTCAATTTGTTGATGGAAATTTTCAAGTTTCTCAAAGTATTGCAGCTTACAAAATGATTTATCCAAAACTGGCTGCACTGGCAAAAGTTGAAAACAACAAAATATCTATTGAAAATAATTTTCAATTCTAAAAAGTCCCAAAAATGGAAAATATGAATAACATAACGGTACTTTTTGGAACACTTATCACATTGTTACTCTCTGTTGTGGCTTATTTTATCAAGCAATTACACACCGATTTTAAGAGTATGGAAAAAGATTTGATTGAAGTTAAAACAATGGCTTTAATCATCAAAACCGAGTTCAAAAGTGGTAACGATTTACTCAACCAGAAAGTAGAATATTTAGAAAAAAGAGTGAATAATATCGAAATGCTTTGCATTCACGAACTCCAAAATGAAACAAATAAAAAAACGCTGTGAGTAATTAACAATTTTTAAAAATCAAGATTATGAAAAATAAAAGTTTGAACGTAGTTGAAAGATTGAAAGCTCCAACTCCGAAATGGTTTAAAACACTTCGCACTGTCGGAATTGCTTTGGCAAGTGTTGGTGGAATTATTATTGCCTCGCCTGTTGCTTTACCTGTTGGATTGGTTTCGGCAGCTGGTTACTTGGTTCTTGGCGGTAGTATTATTTCGGTGGTTTCCCAAACTGCTGTAAAATCGGAAAAAGAACCAAAAATAAACCCTTAAAAACGGTTAAAAACAATCTTTTAAGCTCCTATTTTGGGAGCTTTTTTTGTTTCTAGTAGTCCATAAATGTGCTTTGCTTCGCTTTTCTTCGCTTTATTTAAGTGGAGCTATCATATTGCTCTTATGTATTGCTTTGCTTGGAAATAAGGTGCTTACGCTGCTAAAAAAATACTTTTATTTTCGGCAATAACGGTAAACTATGGCTCTGCGTAAATCGCTGATTAGGTGTAAATTTTCGTGAAATTGTTTTTCTTTTTGGTCTAAAAGTTTGAGAGCTGCGATATTTTTTTGATGTTCGTCGTGTTCAACCATCATCAAACTGGCTTTTGGACTAAATTCTTTTTTGAAATCTGGCAGGCGTAAAAATGGAATTACCGAACCTACTAAATGTTGATGCCAAAATTTAGTTTTCCATAAACTAAAAGCAATAAAATAAAGGCTTTCGCAATCTTCAACATTTTCAAAAATCACTACAAAGCTGTTAGTAAATGCCGTGTTCTGTGGCTTACCGCTGTTCATCCCTTTGTTAAGTACAAATAAATGAGGTTTTGTGTAAATTGTTCCAACCTTGTGGGTTATGATTATAAAATTCATCATTGGTTCCGATTTAAGATGATGTGCCTTGCATTACTCAATAGTTCAGTTTGTTTTTTTGGTTTTCGTGAATTCCACTTCGTTCCATTTCACAAGCCACACATAAAATTTTAAAAAGAAAAAAAAAGAAAAAAAAGAAAGTCATCCTTCAAGTGGAGGTTTCAAGAAAAACAAGTTTTTTAGAAAAAAAATACTACCCGATAGTTCTGCGGAATGATGAATATGATATTTCCTAAAAGTGCTCTTGCGAGACGGTAAGGGTGGAGATTTTTTTTCTAAAACCCGCAGGGCTTGAACTTTTTTTTCTTGAAACCGGAACTTACCTTTACTTTCTTTTATTTATTTTTTTATTTTCCTTTTGAACGAGATGTCCTTGATAAAAACGGAACCAAAAAAGCTTGATTAGATAGCTGATGTTCTTCGGAAAGGGTATTGAATTTTAAAGCAGGAAAAGGAAATGTAAAATCTATTCCAATTATTTTTCTGCTTTAAAATTCAATACTCTTTCTTACTGTTTGATTTTGTGGGTGTG
>NZ_JANLVD010000122.1:0-2185 GCF_031363805.1 Flavobacterium sp.
GCGGTAACTATTGTTGCCAAAGTGCAATTTATGTATAAGAGTGTCAAATTTTCTGTAAAATGTGGAGATAAAGAAGTCCCTCTTGAAAAAGTAGATCCAAAAATGTGGGCAAATTTGGATGAGAATGGGAATTAGAAAAACGCTTTTAATAATGACACAAAAAGAAAAAAAATATAATAGTATTTATCTTAAAGTTGGTTTATCTTTAATTGTTCTATTACTAGTTTTATTTTATTGGCTGGATTACAAGCTAATACAAAAAGACAAACACAAAGACTGGACAACTCTGGAAACCAATACTGATACATTTTATAACATACACAAAACCTCAGTACGTGCGGCTTCATGGATGAAAGTAGGTAATGGAAATATTTATTTATTAGTTGGAGAAAATGACATGAATTTGGTTAACGAAAACGGCAAAATTGTACTTAAATTTGGCTGTTGCCATAATGCATTAGTAGATTTATTTCACAACAGAATAATAAAAAGCAATATAATTCGTAATGATTCTATAAAAATTGTCAATTATGTAAGTTATGATTTAAAAACGTTTGATAGTACTTCTGTAGATATAATTCCATACAGAATCAATGAAACGTATGATTCTTTTCTAAAAAGGAAAAAAATCACAAATGTATATCATGCAAATAACGAAGCGGAATACGATCGTAAGAAAAAGATCATTGAAAAAATGTATTATGAAGAAAATCAAGCGGAAATCAAATTCATCAGTAAACTTCATCCACTAATATATGCTGATACATCATACCACGAGTTTTGGGTTACTTATTACACAGATGATATTGGAAATATTTATGACTTAATTCCATCCTCTGATGGAATTAATAACTATGATGAATTAAAAGAAAGTTGGGATATTTTATATCCACATTGGGAAAAAATGCCTGAAATAATAACTCAAAAAAAATCTAATCCAAGTTTTTCTGTTTCAGATACATCAATAATTACTGGCAATGAATTATACTTTGATTCTGGTATAGTTTTATTTAGTCCTACGGGTAATGACCACAATCGGCCAATGCAAATGTATTTTGAGCAAAATTATTTAAATTATTATACTATTAAATTTCAAAAAAGAAAACTAAATTTTAAAATGGAGGATAATATTCACATAATGTATGTGGAAAAAGATTTGACCAGTTTTGAACAACTCAATATACCAAAATCAGATTTAGATACACTTGCTTTTATTTATAATAATGAATTGTATCGTGTTTATCCTCGAAAGAAATAACAAATTTTGGAACTCAAAAGCACAAATCAAAAGAATATTCTTTAAGAAATACAAATTTTATAATTTTAGTATTATTTGGAATATTATATAATGCGATTATTAACTCAATACATTAATAAAAATTATAAAATTTAAAAGTTCAAAAAGAATTCTGACAATTATTAGTTTTCCACCAGAAATTTAAAAAACTAATTCAAACTAAAACTATAAACAATTTTTCCAACCTGTCTTTCAGGTGCATCATTGCTGGGTTGCCATTTGGTGTTCATAGCGGCAATTTTGGCCTGATCGGCTAGGCATTTGGCGGTGTTGGTTGTACCTTTTACGCCTGTAACTACGCTTATTGTATTTCCATTTCTATCGACCGAAACCTCTACGACTACTTTTCCAGATTCGTCGCAAACATATTTTGGGGAAGGTTTGGACAACGCTTTTCTGTTTCCTAAGGAATATCCGATGCCGCCACCACTGCCGCTTCCGGAGCCTCCGCCAGATCCTGAACCACTTCCGGCTCCTGTTCCTGTGCCGTTGCCCGTTCCGTTTCCGCCTCCTGAGCCACCGCCGGAACCGCCAACGCCGTAGCCGTCATTGGAAATATTTCCGTTGGCAGATCCTTGATTTCCCTGGCTTGAACTGTTTCCATCGCCACCTTTGTTGCCGCCTTTTAAAATATTGTCCAGCGCATCATTAGTATTTTTGGTCACTTTTGGTTTTTCAACAATAGGTTTGATTTCCTTTTTCGGAACTACAACAATAGGTTTTTTAGTGATGGGCTGTTTTGCAATAACCACATCATCATCATCTGTTGAGTTTTCTTGGGCTATTATTTGTTCTTCTGGCTCCGTTGGTTTTGAAACCGCTTGTTTGGTTTCGTTTTTAACTTCCAGTGCTTTACTTTTAAAGTTATTTCCAGAACCAAAATCGGTA
>NZ_JANLVD010000179.1:0-1797 GCF_031363805.1 Flavobacterium sp.
ACAAAATGAAAGGTATATATCTTCAAAATTATCTTGATGAGTTCTGCTACAAACTTAATAGAAGATACTTCGGAGAGTATTTATTTGATAGAATTACTATTGCATTAGTAACTTGTGGTAAATAAACCGAGATACAAATTAAATAAATACAAATTTATAATTTGAAAATATTTATTAAATAGAATCATGAAAAACAAATCATACATAGGCATATCATTTATTATTTTGGTATTCGGTATTTTAGTTATTCCAAAAATTATCGATAGAATCAAAAATGATGATATCGTAAAAGCCGATCGATTAAATATTGAAGGTACAAAAACCACGAATAAAAGTGATTTGTTGACCATTGGCAAAGTGCCAAAATTTTCACTGACTGACCAAGACAATAAAAACATTTCCAACCAAACTTATGCAGGAAAAGTTTATTTGGTAGAATTTTTTTTTACCACTTGTCCAACCATTTGTCCAATTATGAATAATAATATGAAAATTATTCAAGAAAAATTTGCCACAAATTCAAATTTTGGCATTGCATCCATATCTATAAATCCTGAAAATGATACCTCAGAAGTGTTGAAGAAACATGCAGATGATATTGGCGCCAAAGGAATCAATTGGCACTTTTTGACAGGAAAAGAAACCAATATTTTCGAAATTGCCAATAAAGGATTTAATTTATACGCTGGCAAAAACAGCAAAGTAGCTGGCGGTTTTGAACATTCGGGTTTAATAGCCTTAATTGACAAAGATGGCAACATTCGAAGTCGAACAGATGATTTTGGAAATCCAATTGTTTATTACGATGGACTGGAAGAAAAAGGTATAAACCAACTCAAACAAGATATTACCAAATTACTGTCAGAATAATGGAAAATAATAATATATTAGAAAAAAAATACAACATTTGGATTACCATATTATCAATTGCTATTCCGCTAGTCGTTGCTATTTTATTCAAAGTGAAATTGAAAGATTTTGGATTTGATATCAAACCACTTTCTTTTTTGCCGCCAATTTACGCGACTATCAATGGAATTACAGCAATAGTTTTAATTTGGGCAGTTATTTCAATAAAAAATGGCAAACGCAAATTGCATGAAAACCTGATGAAATTTGCTATTGCACTTTCGGTAGCATTTTTAGCCATGTACGTGGCGTATCATATGACATCTGAATCCACAAAATATGGAGGTCAAGGTGTTACAAGAATTGTCTATTTTATCATTTTAATTTCTCATATTTCCTTGTCAATAATTGTTATCCCATTGGTTTTGGTATCGTATGTAAGAGCATTATCTGAACGTTTTGACAAGCACAAACAAATTACAAAATATACCTTTCCCATTTGGTTGTATGTGGCCGTAACTGGCGTGATAGTTTATATTATGATTTCCCCATATTATGCAAATTAGAAATAAAATCTCCAATCCAAAATCTCAATTCCAGAAATTTATATTTGGAATTTGCTTTCTGTTTTTTGCAATTAATGCACAATCCCAATGTGCCATGTGTCGTGCTTCTTTGGAAAGCACAGGCAATGTTACCCAAGCCGAAGCCATCAATGATGGAATTGTTTATTTAATGATTATTCCATATATTTTGGTTGCCATCGTTGGTTTTGGCGTTTATAGAATTTATTTAAAGAAAAAATAGATTTATTGGTCTCAAATATAGTTAAAACTATGCACTTTAGTGCATTTCGCTTTAGCTTCTAAAAATATATTACCTTTGATTTATGAATTTTCAAAGGACAAATGGACATAGTGTTTCAAGATTAACAGTTCATATAGTTTG
>NZ_JANLVD010000192.1:0-11428 GCF_031363805.1 Flavobacterium sp.
ATTGGAACCAAACGCAAATCAATACCTTCTTCAGTTTTGAATTCATCTGCCAACCAGTCAATAATAGTTTGGTCAAAATCATCACCACCCAAGTGTGTATCTCCGTTTGTTGACAATACTTCGAAAACTCCATCTCCTAATTCAAGGATAGAAATATCAAAAGTTCCTCCACCTAAATCGTAAACTGCGATTTTTTGATCCACACCTTTTTTATCCAATCCGTAAGCCAAAGCCGCAGCAGTAGGCTCATTTATAATTCTCATTACTTTAAGACCAGCAATTTCACCAGCTTCTTTTGTAGCTTGACGTTGTGCATCGTTAAAATAAGCAGGAACAGTAATAACTGCTTCTGTAACTGTTTGACCTAAATAGTCTTCAGCTGTTTTTTTCATTTTTTGAAGTGTCATAGCTGACAATTCTTGTGGTGTGTACAAACGACCATCGATATCAACTCTTGGTGTATTGTTGTCCCCTTTTACAACTGAATAAGGTACTCTTTTCGCTTCACCAGTAGTTTCTGTAAAAGTGTGTCCCATAAAACGTTTGATAGAACCAATCGTTTTAGTTGGGTTGGTCACAGCTTGTCTTTTTGCTGGATCACCCACTTTAATTTCGCCACCTTCTACAAATGCAATGATAGATGGTGTTGTTCTTTTCCCTTCAGAATTAGGAATTACTACTGCTTCTTGACCTTCCATTACAGAAACGCAAGAGTTTGTTGTTCCTAAATCAATTCCAATTATTTTACCCATTTTTATTATATTTAATTATTGTGTAATTCGTTTTTATAAGCTCCATTTGAAATAGTCAAGTTTTATGCCAATACAAATATTACTATTAAATTGGCAGTGTCACACTATTAGTCACATCAATAAATATGACAAATTGGCATTTTACAATAGATTTAATTCTCAAAATTATATTCCAGCCACCCTTCTTATTTCATCAATAATTCTTGAAGCCAACACATCTGCTTCCTTTTGTGTAGGAGCTTCTGTGTAAATTCTAATAATAGGTTCTGTATTTGATTTTCGCAAATGCACCCAATTTTCTGCAAAATCAATTTTAACACCATCAATAGTTGATAGTGAACTTGTTGAACTATCATTTTTATATTTTTCTGTCATCTCAACCAAAATATTATCAACATTAATTTGTGGTGTTAATTCTATTTTATTTTTGCTCATATAATATTCTGGATATGAAGCACGCAAAGCTGAAACTGATATTTTTTTATTTGCCAAAAGTGTTAAGAATAAAGCTACTCCTACCAAACTATCTCTACCATAATGCAATTCTGGATAAATAATGCCACCATTGCCTTCGCCTCCAATAATGGCATTGTTTTTTTTCATCAATTCAACTACATTTACTTCGCCCACAGCACTGGCTTGATAGTTTCCTTTATGCATATTTGTTACATCGCGCAAAGCACGAGACGATGACATATTGGAAACCGTATTTCCTGGAGTTATACCTAAAACAAAATCGGCACAAGCCACCAAAGTATATTCTTCGCCAAACATTTCGCCATCTTCACAAACAAAAGCCAAACGATCCACGTCTGGATCAACTACAATACCCAAATGTGCTTTTTCTTTAACAACCAACTCAGAAATATCAGTTAAATGCTCTTTTAAAGGTTCTGGATTGTGCGGAAAATGACCAGTGGGTTCACAATATAATTTTACCACTTCAACGCCCATTAATTCTAATAATTTTGGGATAATAATGCCGCCCGAAGAATTTACACCATCAACGACTACCTTAAATTTAGCAGCTTTTACTGCTTCAATATCTACCAATGGTAAATTTAAAACTTCATCGATGTGAATATCCATGTAGGCATCGTTGAAAGTAATTTCTCCTAAGTTATCCACATCCGAGAAATCAAAAGATTCAGATTCGGCAATTTCTAGAATTTTTTCTCCATTTTCACCATTTAAAAATTCGCCTTTTTCGTTCAATAATTTTAGCGCATTCCATTGTTTCGGATTGTGTGAAGCAGTCAAAATTATTCCACCATCAGCTTTTTCGAGCGGAACTGCAACTTCAACTGTTGGTGTGGTGGACAATCCCAAATCGATAACATCTATTCCGAGTCCAATTAAAGTATTGACTACCAGATTATGAATCATAGGTCCAGAAATTCTAGCATCTCTTCCCACAACAACTTTGCATTTTTTTAACTCTTGACTCTTGGCTCTTGATTCTTGGCTTTTTAACCAAGTTCCATAAGCCGAAGCAAACTTTACAGCATCAACAGGTGTTAGATTATCTCCTACTTTTCCACCAATTGTGCCACGAATTCCTGATATAGATTTTATTAAAGTCATTCTTAATTATTTTGAATTTTAAATTATAAATTTTTAATTATTCACAAATATAATAATTGACATTTTAAAAACATTTAAAATTTGAAATTCATCGTTTAAAATTTATAAATTAGTCGAATGAATTTTCTAACACACATCTACCTTTCTGGCAACAATGATTTAATAAAAATCGGCAATTTTATGGCAGATGGTATTCGGGGCAACGATTACTTAAAATTTCCAAATCAAGTAATAAAAGGAATTTTATTGCACCGTCAAATTGATACATTTACAGATGCACATCCTATTTATAGAAAAAGTAAACACAGACTTCATAAAAAATATGGTCATTATTCTGGTGTAATTATGGATATTTTATACGACCATTTTTTAGCTAAAAACTGGGAAAATTATTCTAATGAAAAACTAGAAAAATATGTTTCTGATTTTTATAAATCTCTAGAGGAAAATAAAAATATCATTTCAGAAAAAACAAAATCAATTATGCCCTATATGATTGCTCAAAATTGGCTAGTCAGTTATGCAACAATAGATGGAATTGAAAAAATTTTGTTTCAAATGGATTATAGAACCAAACACAGAGCCAATATGCAAGAAGCTATCATTGAACTGAAAGAGTTTTATATGGAATTTGAACAAGAATTTACTTTATTTTTTGAAGAACTCATTATATTTTCAAATCAAAAATTATTAAACTTGTCATAGTATTAAAAATTTTGGAAGAATACATACGCTAGAAGTATTTAAATTTTAACATTAAAAATGAAAATTTACTTAATAAAACTAGTATATATCTTATAAAAAATAAATAAATTTGTAACAAATGAAATATATAATCGTCAAACGATAATAATTAAAAAATCAAAACTATGAAATCTTCAAATTACAAAGTTCAAAAATCCAATTTCCAAATCTTTAGCAAGGTGGCAAAATTATCAATGTTTGCATTGGTTTTATCAATGTTAAGTCTTACAGCCAAAGCTCAAACTGCAGACGAAATTATCAACAAATTTGTAACAACAACTGGTGGTGCCGAAAAATGGAAAGCATTGAAAGGTGTTAAAATGGAAATGACTACTAACCAAGGAGGAATGGAAATTCCAGTTGAAGTAGTGCAACTACCAGGTGGAAAAATGTATGTGAAAATTAATTTGCAAGGAAAAGAAATCACGCAAATGGCATATGACGGTACTAGTATGTGGACTACCAATTTTATGACAATGAAAGCAGAAAAAAGTGATGCAGAAGCCACTTCAAATATGAAATTAAATGACCAAGACTTTCCTGAAGCATTATTAGACTACAAATCAAAAGGTTATAGTGCCGAATACATTGGAAAAGAAACCAAAGAAGGAGCTGAATGTTACAAAATAAAATTCACAAAAAAACCAACCATGGTTGCTGGTGTAAAAACTGATGATGTTAGTTTCTACTACTTTGAAACAGAAAACAATTTAGTTATTGCATCTGAAACTGAAATCAAAGAAGGGCCAATGAAAGGTCAAAAATCGACTTCGACCATGAGCGATTATCAAGAAGTAGATGGTTTGTTTTTCCCATTTTCAATTTCACAATTTGGGCAGCCTTTAAAAGTTAAAAAAATAACTTTAAATCCAGTTGTAGACGCAAAAACTTTTGCATTTCCAGCACAATAAATAATATTAATTTAAAAATCCTCGACTTAAGTTGGGGATTTTTTTTACAATTATATACATGAAAAATAATAAAATTATAGCTTCAATAGTCTTTTTATTTGCCATTCAAAATACTTTTGCTCAAGAAAAAATAGTTTTAAAAGGCAAAGAATTATTTGGTGATTTGAAAGCCAGACATATTGGTCCTGCATTAATGAGTGGTCGTATGACCGATATTGAATTGCATCCTACAAACAACAAAATCATATATGCTGGTGCAGCTGGTGGCGGTGTATGGAAAAGTGGAGACGGTGGCGCTAGCTTCACTCCTATTTTCGATGAACAAATTCAATCCATTGGTTGCATCGCCGTTGATCCATCAAAACCAGATCAAAATATTTGGGTTGGAACTGGCGAAACATGGACAAGAAATAGCGTCTCTGTTGGAGATGGAATATACAAATCTACAGATGGAGGACAAAACTGGAAAAATATGGGTTTGCCTAAATCCGATAGGATTTCTTCAATAGTAATTGATCCAAAAAATAGCAATAACGTTTGGGTTGGCGTTCTCGGTGCACTTTGGGGAGACAGCGATGAACGTGGTATTTACAAAACTACCGATGGTGGAACTACATGGACAAAAACTTTTTATGTAGATAATAAAACTGGCTGTTCAGATTTAATTTTGGATAAAAATAATAGCAATATTATGTATGCCAGCTTTTGGGAATTCAGGCGTTCTGGCTGGTCATTTAGCTCTGGAGGTACTCAATCTGGATTGTACAAATCAACCGATGCTGGGAAAACTTGGAATAAAATTCAAAAAGGATTTCCTGCTGGAAAATTGGGTCGAATTGCAATAACCATTGCGCCATCAAATTCAAATATTTTGTATTCAGTATTAGAAACAGAAAAAGCTGAATTGAATGGTTTGTATCGTTCTGATGACGCTGGTGCGAATTGGAAACACTTAAATAGTGATTTTGGATTGGTTGTTCGCCCATTTTATTTCTCCCGAATTACGGTCGATCCAAAAAATCCAGATATTGTTGTTAAAGCTGGATTAAACGGTTCAATAAGTCGCGATGGCGGAAAAACTTTCAAAAGTTTAGGAAATATGCATTCCGATATTCACGATATTGTTTTTGATGCAAATGACTCAAATAGAATGTTTTGTGCTACAGATGGTGGTATTTATCGTTCTTGGGATGGCGCAAGTACTATGGAAATGGTGAGTAATATACCAACATCCCAATTTTATTATGTAAGTATCGATGATAAATCACCATATAATGTTTATGGAGGTTTGCAAGACAACGGTTCTTGGTATGGTCCTTCAAAATCACCTGGTGGAGTTGAGTCAAGAGATTGGACAAGAATTGGTTATGGAGATGGTTTTAGAGTAGTAAAGCATCCTTCAAAAAATATAATTTATAGCGAAATGCAAGGTGCAGAAAATGTTTGGCGATTTAATACTGATACTCAAGAACTTGTTACTATTCAGCCACTTGCTGTAAAAGGTGAAGCAAAATTACGTTTTAACTGGAATGCGCCAATGGAAGTTAGTAAAAAACAAACCGATCGTTTTTATATGGGAAGTCAATTTGTACACAAATCCGAAGATATGGGACTTTCTTGGACAAAAATTTCTCCAGATTTAACAACAAATGATCCAATTAAACAAAATCAAGAAAATTCTGGTGGATTATCTAAAGACAATTCCGGTGCCGAAAAACATTGTAGTATTTTCACAATTGCAGAATCACCTGTAAACGAAAAGGTAATTTGGGCAGGAACGGATGATGGAAATATTCAAGTAACACAAGATGCTGGAAAAACATGGACAAATGTTATTGCCAATATTGCTGGATTGCCAAAAAACACCTGGTGTTATCATATAGAAGCAAGTGTATTTGGTGCAGGAACCGCTTATGCAGTTTTTGAAGGTCATACCAAAAACGATTACAATGCTTATACTTATAAAACAACCGATTTTGGAAAAACTTGGAAATCAATCATCACAGCCGATGTAGATGGTTTTGTGAAAAATATTCAAGAAGATTTTGTGAATGAAAATTTACTGTTCCTAGGAACCGAAAAAGGTTTGTACATTACAATAGATGGTGGTGCCAATTGGTCACATTTTACCAATAAAATGCCAAATGTTGCTGTTTATTTTATGGAATTAAACAAAAAAACCAACGATTTAGTTATGGCGACGCACGGTCGAGGAATTATTATTCTAGATGACATTTCTCCTTTGCGACAAATAAATCAAGAAGTTTTGAATAAAGATTTGCACTTTTTCGATTTGAAACCCGCTGTAATTGAGGAACAATCTAACTTTGGTACTACAGCAACAGAACTAGAATTTGTTGGAGACAATCCAACTTCAAATGCTCAAATTATTTATTATTTGAAAAAACGTCATACTTTGGGTAAAATGGATATGGAAATTCAAGATGAAAATGGTAAAAAAATCGTTTCATTAATTCCAGGAAAACAAAAAGGAATCAACGTAGTCAATTGGGGTTATAATATGAAAAATCCTAAAACAGCAGTTGGAAAAACAATGGATTATTCAGGCTTTACAGCGCCAAGAGTCCAAGAAGGCAATTATAAAGCGGTTATAACCAAAGGCAAAGAAACTTTCACACAATCTTTTAAAGTAGTAAATGATCCAAAAAGTGCCATTTCAGTTTCAGATAGATTAAAGCAAAAAGCAACAACAAGAACTCTATTTAATTTAAATGAAGAATTGGCGTACACCGTTTATCAAATTGATGAAACCATAAAAGTTTTAGATTTATTGATTGAAAAAAATAAAGGTTTTTCTAAAGATGGTTTGAAAATAAAATCTGCTTATGAAACTTTAAAAGGTAAATTGGTTATCACTACTGGCGATAATTATGTAGGTGGTGCAGAAAAAGAATTACGCGAAAAATTAGGTGAATTATATTCTAATGTTGCATCCAATTTTACAGCTCCTTCAGCATCGCAACTAGAAAATATGGAAGTCATTAAAGAGCGTTTTGATAATTCAATGAAAGAATTCAAAACATTAAAGGCAAAAAATGAAACTTCAATTCAGAAACAAGTTGTTTTATCTGGAATCCCATTTGTTTTAAAAACTTTTGCAGAATTTACAGCAGATTAGTAACATTTTTTTAAGATCTAAAACGCCGACAATCAATCGGCGTTTTTTTTTATTTAAATTTGAAGATATTTGAAAGTTTCATAATTCAATCGAAAATCTACAATTATTTGGTGGAATATTACAAGAAATTTTGACAAATCAGATAATTAAAAATCTCATTCAAAATCGTACCTTTGTTTTTTTTAAAAAACAATGTTAGAAAACGATAATACTATAGAAGTTATTGGAGCTCGTGTCCATAATTTAAAAAATATTGATATTTCAATTCCTCGCGAAAAGTTGGTGGTTATAACTGGTCTTTCGGGTTCAGGAAAATCATCTTTGGCTTTCGATACTATTTATGCCGAAGGTCAACGCCGGTATATTGAAACTTTTTCGGCATACGCCAGACAGTTTCTTGGAGGATTGGAACGTCCAGATGTGGATAAAATAGATGGATTATCCCCAGTTATTGCTATTGAACAAAAAACAACTAGCAAATCTCCGCGATCCACAGTTGGAACCATTACAGAAATTTATGATTTCCTACGTCTATTATTTGCTCGAGCCAGCGATGCATACAGTTACAACACAGGAGAAAAAATGGTTTCCTATTCCGATGAACAAATCAAAGATTTAATTATCAAAGATTTTTCAGGAAAAAAAATCAATATTTTAGCACCTATTATTCGAGCTAGAAAAGGACATTATGCCGAACTTTTTCAACAAATTGCCAAGCAAGGGTTTTTGAAAGTGCGCATCAATGGAGATGTAAAAGATATTACTGCTGGAATGAAACTCGATCGATATAAAACTCATGATATTGAGACTGTTATTGATAGAATTGTTGTTGATACTACTGATGAGGTTCAGAAAAGAATTTCCGAAAGTATAAATACAGCTATGCATTACGGTGAAAATGTGTTGATGGTTCTTGATCAAGATAGTAATGAAGCAAGGTTTTTCAGTAGAAATTTAATGTGTCCAACAACAGGAATTTCATACCAAAATCCAGAACCCAATCTATTTTCATTTAATTCTCCAAAAGGTGCTTGCCCAAACTGTAATGGGTTGGGAACAATTAATGAAATCAATATCAAAAAAATAATTCCTAATCCAAAATTATCAATAAAAGCAGGCGGTTTTGAACCATTGGGAGAATATAAAACCACTTGGATTTTCAAACAATTGGAAATTATTGGCGAAAAATTTGGTTTTAAAATGACCGATGCTATTGAGACCATTTCCGAAGAAGCAATGGAAATTATTTTGAATGGCGGCAAAGAAAAATTTTCTGTTACCTCAAAAACTGCGGGTGTTACCAAAGAATATAAAATTGAATTTGAAGGCATTTCGCATTTTATTAAATCGCAACACGACGATTCTGGTTCTTCTACTTTAAAACGATGGGCAAAAGAATTCATGGATGAAGTTGATTGTCCAGTTTGTGAAGGTTCTCGTCTTAAAAAAGAATCTTTATATTTTAAAATAAATGAACAAAATATTGCTGATTTGTCTAATCTAGATATTTCTGATTTGACTGCTTGGTTTCATGATCTAGAAAATCATTTATCAGACAAACAAAAGCGTATTGCAACCGAAGTTATCAAAGAAATAAAAGACCGGTTAAACTTTTTAATGAATGTTGGATTGGAATATTTGGCCATCAGTCGAAGTTCGAAATCACTTTCTGGAGGAGAAGCACAACGCATCAGGTTGGCAACACAAATTGGTTCTCAATTGGTCGGTGTTTTATATATTTTGGATGAACCAAGTATTGGTTTGCACCAACGAGACAATGAAAAATTAATTCATTCGCTCGAACAATTACGA
This sequence comes from Flavobacterium sp., assembly GCF_031363805.1. Lineage (GTDB taxonomy): Bacteria > Bacteroidota > Bacteroidia > Flavobacteriales > Flavobacteriaceae > Flavobacterium. The sequence goes on from NZ_JANLVD010000192.1 coordinate 8,943, forward strand.
GATATTGGAAACTCAATCATAGTGGTTGAACACGACAAAGACATGATAGAACGTGCCGATTATATTATAGATATTGGTCCTAAAGCAGGAAAATATGGTGGTGAAATTATTAGCAAAGGAACACCGGAAGAAATATTGAAATCAAATACCATTACAGCGAAATATTTAAATGGTGAAATGAAAATTGAAGTTCCAAAATCACGTCGAAAAGGAAATGGTAAATTTTTGAAATTGACTGGCGCGACGGGAAACAATTTAAAAAATGTTTCTATTGAGTTACCTTTGGGTCAGCTCATTTGTGTTACAGGCGTTTCTGGTTCAGGAAAATCGACATTAATTAATGAGACGCTCTACCCTATTTTGAATGCCTTTTATTTTAATGGTGTCAAGAAACCAAAGCCCTATAAAAAAATTGAAGGTTTAGAACATATTGACAAAGTAATTGATATTGACCAAAGCCCAATTGGAAGAACACCACGCTCCAATCCAGCAACTTACACTGAAGTTTTTACCGAAATTCGAAATCTATTTACGATGACTTCCGAAAGTATGATTCGTGGTTACAAAGCTGGACGTTTTAGTTTTAATGTAAAAGGTGGACGATGCGAAACTTGTGAAGGATCAGGAGTTAGAACTATTGAAATGAGTTTCTTGCCCGATGTTTATGTAGAATGCGAAACTTGCCAAGGGAAACGTTTTAATCGAGAAACTTTGGAAATTAGATTTAAAGGAAAATCAATTTCCGACATATTAAATATGACCATTGACGAAGCGGTTCCATTTTTTGAATTGATTCCAAAAATTTATAGAAAAGTAAAAACTTTACAAGATGTTGGTTTAGGCTACATTACTCTAGGTCAACAAAGTACAACACTTTCAGGTGGCGAAGCGCAACGTATTAAACTGGCTGGTGAATTAGCAAAAAAAGATACTGGAAATACGTTTTATATTTTGGATGAACCCACTACAGGATTACATTTTGAAGATATTCGGGTTTTGATGGATGTAATCAATAAATTGGTGGACAAAGGAAATAGCATCTTGATTATTGAACATAATATGGATGTGATTAAATTGGCAGATTATATTATTGATATTGGTCCAGAAGGCGGAAAAGGTGGTGGAAATTTAGTTGCCAAAGGAACTCCAGAAGAAGTGGCCAAAAATAAAAAAAGCTACACTGCACAGTTTTTAAAAAATGAGTTAGTTTAGCAATATGAGTAAAATAGAAATTTATCAAGCCAAAAATGGTCAAACTACTATTGATGTTACGTTTGATAATGAAACTATTTGGTTGACTCAAAAGCAAATGGCAATATTATTTGATAGAAATAGAGTTGCCATAACACAACATGTTGGTAATATATTTAAAGAAAATGAATTAGAAATTGATTCAGTATGTAAGGATTTCTTACTGACTGGAAATGATGGGAAAGTATATAATACAAAATGTTACAATCTAGACGTGATAATATCAGTAGGATATAGGGTAAAATCGATACAAGGAACCCAGTTCAGACAATGGGCAACCCAACGATTAAAAGAACATTTGGTAAACGGTTACTCAATAAATCAAAAAAGGTTAGAACAACTTCAGAAAACAATTGAGATTATTCAAAATACTGGCAATGATGAAAATTTAAAACTTGATAAAAAGTTACAATTGCTTTACTAATTATTTAAATGATAAAGAAATTTTAATAAAATTAATAATTAATCTAAAAAAAAAATAATAAAGTGTTAGTTTAGGGAACAAATTTCTAGCCCTGATAGAAGTGAAAATCCTGTTATTGCGATGGCGAAAAATAATGATGAGATTGCTTCGTTCCTCGCAATGACAGATTGCAACGAATAGCAGGATTAGCTCCAAAAAATAAAACAAAAAATATGAAATTAAAAGATTTTGATAACGACGAAGACAAAGTAATTCAAGACAAATTAAAGCAAAAACCATGGAATGAAATTCGTACCAACGATTCTTGGGCGATTTTTAAAATTATGTCCGAATTTGTAAATGGCTACGAAAGCATGGCAAGAATTGGTCCATGTGTTTCTATTTTTGGATCGGCAAGAACTAAACCAGAAGATAAGTATTATAAATTGGCAGAAAACATTGCCTATAAAATTTGTAAAGCTGGTTACGGAGTTATTACAGGTGGTGGACCAGGTATTATGGAAGCTGGAAATAAAGGTGCGCATCGAGGTGAAGGAACTTCTGTTGGACTAAACATAGTGTTGCCTTTTGAACAACATTACAACCCATATATTGATAAAGATAAAAATTTAAATTTTGATTATTTCTTTGTTCGTAAGGTTATGTTTGTCAAGTATTCTCAAGGTTTTGTAGTCATGCCTGGAGGTTTTGGAACACTGGATGAATTGTTTGAAGCAATTACTTTAATTCAAACAAAAAAAATTGGAAAATTTCCCATAATCTTAGTTGGAACAACTTTCTGGTCTGGATTAATGGATTGGGTTCAGGCTGT
>NZ_JANLVD010000215.1:0-2616 GCF_031363805.1 Flavobacterium sp.
GACCATTCCCATGTGGCACCCAAGTAATCAAGAATACTATAATCGCAAAATTTTATTTCTTGGTTTACACAAATGTCTTTAACATTGGTGGTTGGTTGTGCTACTGGATTGCTTTTTTCGTAGAAAGAAATTTCTTGTACACCCATTGAGCCTGCCACTCTTAATTTTTCTTTAAAGTAACTTGCCTTTAAAAAAACTCTACTTGTTGATGTTTCGGTCATTAAATTGGCAGAATAGTCAACCCAATTGGTCATGGTATTATTTATATAAAAACACTTGGCATTCCTAGCTATTCGACCTATTACGTAAACACCTCCGTTAGAACCGTATTGGTGTAAAATTTGTTTAGGTTCAAAATTATCTAAGGTTGCTGTATTCATATCAGTCCAAACTTGTCCGCCATCAGTACTTTTAAAAATTTTTGCATCTGAAAAAACATTACTGTGAATTAACCAAATTTCGTTGGTATTTGTTTGAGAAACATCAATAAAGCATTTAACTCCTTCTGATTTTAAATCTATATTATTTAATGTAAGATTGCAAATGATCCAATTAATGCCACCATCAATAGTTTTCCACAAACCATCTGTTTGTGTCATTACATAAAGTACTTTGGAATCTTTACGAGTGGTTTTAATATCCCAAACTAATGAATTAAAACTCTTTAAAACTTGTTGTGTTACTCCATTATCGTACGAAACAACAACATTATTTCCGGTACCAGCATAGATAGTATTACTAAAATCTGCATTAGAAGCTGTATCGCTGATGCGCTCTCCGAAATAATAAATGTTGTTTTCTAGTTTAAATGGAAAAGTAACAGTACCAACAGGGTTATAATTAATATCTATTTGTTTAAAATTTTTACCTACACCAGAAAAAAACATAGAGTTAGGTCTGCTAAAAATGGCTTTTCCATCCGCCTCTTCTCCACCGCCAAGGTGTATTGATTTTCCATTGTTCCAATCTGGATTAAACATATTATTACCATTGTGGTATTTTCCACCTCCCATTTGGTCGGTATTAAAACCTAAATCAAAACCCCAATAATCTAGAGCATCCAGACCCTTACAAGTGCTTTTCCAATTGGAAAGATTTGTAAAATTATCTGTAGATTCACTCACGCCACCATCGGTAGCTAGTACAACGGTATTACCAAAAAGCACTATATCTTGAATGTCGGGATGAACTGGAAAAGGACCTGCATAGCCACCAGTAGCATTATAAGTTAAACCGCCATCTGTTGATTTATATAACGAACAAGCACCGAGAAAATAATTGTTTTCATTGACTGGAGAAATACCACAAACAAAAGCACCATACCCAATTGACCATCCAATATCTGTTACAGAAAGTAACTCAAAATTTTCGCCACCGTTGGTGCTTTTAATTAATTCTGACTTATTTCCACCATTAAAACTTGTAACAGACAATGAAGCAATACACACTAGCTCAGGATTCGCGTCTGTTACAGCTAAAACATAACCTTGTATATTATTAGTTACTGAATAATTAACTGGTTTTACAAACCAAGTTAAGCCACCGTTAGTAGTTTTGTAAAATACCCCTTCTTTATTAATTGCGTAAGCAATTGTTGAACTTCCAGACTTAAATTTCACATCCATAATTACGCCTGCTTGTTTGAGGGTAAAGGTTGAGCCTGCATCGCTTGATACATATATACCGCTGTTTGTCGCAATAATAATTGTATTACCATTATTTGACCACTGAACCTTATTACATTCTGCAACAACAGGTTTTACTGTCCAAGTTATCCCACCGTCTGAACTTAATCTCAACGGATTACAACCTAACATTATTTTATTCACATCTGTTGGATGAAATGCACTTGGCCCTGCTTCCTCTAATAATAATGTCCAATTGGCTCCACTGTCAATCGTTTTGTAAAGTACGCCCGTTTGGCTACTTGCCAATCTAATATTGGTCGAAGATGGTGCTACGCTGATATAATAAATGCAGGTACTTTGAGTTATTTGCACATTATTTTCCATTACTTCTTTTGAACCAATTTGGGACCAGTTATTAGCTAAAACATTTTTCTTCTTCTTCTTCTTGTAATTAGAAGTTCTGTTTTTTTCTTGATCTTCAGCTTGTTTAAAAAAAGAATTTATTGTTGGCATATCAATAAATCCTGCTTCATTTATCCAATAGCTAGGTACTTTTTTTACAAAATTTAATGCAAATTGTACAACTGGATTTTCCGAAATACTTTCTTTGAGTTCGTTTTCTTGTTCACTTTCATTTTCTTTTTTAACTTTTTCTTTTCTTTCTTTTTTTTCTTGAATGAACCATTCATTGAGTTCTTTTTTTAAACTAATGACATTAATCTGGTCTGAATTCTCATAAAACTGGCTTGCCCAACTTGGTGTTTCACTAGTTTTTGATGGTAAATCAGAAAAGTTTATGTAATCTTTGATACTCATTTTGGTTTCTTGTGAAAAACCATTGATTGTTATTAAAAATAATAGCAATAAATAAATTTTAGTTTTCATGGTTCTATTTTTTAATTACTTTCAAATAGTTGTATTTATCATCTGTTTTATTATGTAATATCACAAAATATAAACCCTCAGCATATTGTTCCATATTTACTTG
>NZ_JANLVD010000211.1:0-13782 GCF_031363805.1 Flavobacterium sp.
TTTTTTTCTAAAAATTGCAAAGAGCTTCCTTTGGTCGCTTTTGCAATTCAAGAAAAAAATAACCATTTGCTCAAAAAAGCTTTCCACTTCTGTCAGGGCTAAAAACAAAAAACGTTGTAACTTTGTATACTAGCAACAATAATCTTTTTCAAATGAAAAAAGTAATTTTAATGATACTCGATGGTTGGGGGAAATCGCCAGATCCAAAAGTTTCAGCCATTGACAATGCCAATATTCCATTCATCAATTCATTATACCAAAAATATCCAAGCGCACAGTTGCGTACCGACGGACTCAATGTTGGACTTCCAGATGGACAAATGGGAAATTCCGAAGTTGGACACATGAATTTGGGTGCAGGAAGAATTGTATACCAAGATTTAGCAAAAATAAATTTGGCCGTTCAAAATAAAACATTGAACCACGAAAAAGTGTTGATCAATGCTTTTGAATATGCAAAAAGCAATAATAAAAAAGTTCATTTTTTAGGATTGGTTTCAGATGGCGGCGTGCATTCTCATATTGAACATTTAAAAGGATTAATAGATGCCACACAAGAATTTGGTTTAGAAAAAGTATTCATTCACGCTTTTACAGACGGTCGCGATGTGGATCCAAAATCAGGAGTTTTGCATATTTCGGCTTTAGAAAACCACATCAAAAATACCACTGCAAAATTAGCATCGATTGTTGGAAGATATTATGCCATGGATCGCGACAGACGTTGGGAAAGAGTAAAATTGGCTTACGATTTAATCGTAAATGGTATTGGAACCCACTCCAAAAATGCAGTAGATAGCATACAAGATAATTATTCAAAAGACATAACAGACGAATTTATCAAACCTATCGTAATGGTCGATAATAATGACAAACCACTGGCTAAAATTGAAGAAAATGATGTGGTTATTTTCTTCAATTTCAGAACAGATCGAGGCAGACAACTAACCGAGGTTTTAACCCAAATGGATTGCCATGAACAAAATATGCACAAAATGAATTTGTATTTTGTAACTATGACAAATTACGACGATACTTTCACTGGAATGCATGTAATTTATGAAAAAGACAATTTAAAAGAAACCTTGGGAGAAATATTAGAAAAAAACAATAAAAAGCAAATACGAATTGCCGAAACCGAAAAATATCCACATGTAACCTTTTTCTTTTCTGGCGGAAGAGAAGAACCATTTGTAGGCGAAACACACATTTTAAAAAATTCACCCAAAGTAGCCACTTATGATTTGCAACCAGAAATGAGCGCTTTCGAATTAGCAGATGCTTTGGTTGTAGAACTCGAAAAAGGAGAAGCCGATTTTGTATGTCTTAATTTTGCCAATGGCGACATGGTAGGTCATACTGGCGTTATGAAAGCTGCCATAAAAGCTTGCGAAGCAGTAGACAAATGTGTGGAAAAAGTGATTACATCGGCTCTAGCCAATAATTATACAACAATTGTGATTGCAGATCATGGAAATTGCGAAACCATGATCAACCCAGATGGTTCACCAAACACAGCACACACAACAAACCCAGTACCTATTATTTTAGTGGATAAAGATTTGAAAACAATTCACGACGGGGTTTTGGCAGACATTGCTCCTACTATTCTCGAGTTAATGAATATTGAAAAACCAGAGGTTATGATTAGACATTCATTGCTATAATATTATTTTAATTAACTATTTTTAAGAGACTCAAATTTTAGAGTCTTTTTTTTGTAATAAAAAGTTAAAATTTGCAATATCAATAGTAATGCTATCATATTTAATTATATTTGTATCAATATATAAAAGTATAACAATTAACAATATCTTTATGAAAAACTTACTTATCATTTCGGCAGCGTTATTAATTTCTACCGCTTCGTTTTCACAGAAAAAAGAAATTAAAACTTCAAAAAAAGTAATCGATTCGATTTCTTGGAGAAAAGAACACTATGTAATTAATAGAGATTCGGCCTATGCCGATCCTAGAATAGGACTAAAAAAACTTGTTGGTGGTAATAAACGGTTTATTGAAGGCAAAACAATCAAACCAAGACAAGATATGAATACTATTAAAAAGTTAGAAATGGGACAAGAACCATTTGCTACAATAGTTGGCTGCAGCGACTCAAGAGTGCCAAATGAAATGATTTTTGATCAAGGTCTTGGAGATTTATTTATAGTAAGAACAGCTGGTCAAGTTTCAGCAGCAGCATCATATGGAAGTATGGAATTTGCAACTCTCAAGCTAAAAACAAAACTTATTGTAGTTTTAGGACATACCGAATGTGGTGCTGTTGCGGCTGCAGTAGAACGACCAGAAAACGTTCCTGGACATATTGTTACATTAATAAACGAAATAAAACCTGCAGTTGCAAAATGCGCTCATTTACCTGGAAATAAAGTTAACAATGCGGTGAGACAAAATGTAATTGATCAGGTAAACAATCTAAGAGATTTAGAACCTATTTTGCACAAAAAATACATTGAAGGAGAAATTTTAATTGTTGGCGCTGTGTATGATATTCATACTGGTAAAGTAGAATTTCTTAATGAAACATTAATTAATCTACCACAACCTAAAAAAAATGATAAATAAGTCTACCATTTTTTTCACATTTATATTCTGTTTTGTTTGTGCAACACTTTTATCACAAAATACCAGAAAAAATGAAGCCAATCAAATAGGTTGGTACAACTATTTTGGAACTCTCAAAGTAAATAATAAATACAGTATCCATACTGAATATCAGTTAAGAAGAACAAATTATATACTAGATAAACAACAAGGCTTACTTCGTGTAGGTGTAAATTATCAATTAAATCCCAAGGTTCAATTTAGATTAGGATACGCTTGGATAGAAACCTTTCCTTATGGTAATACACCTTTAAATGGAATGGGGAAAAATTTTACTGAACACCGCATTTTTCAAGCAGTAACCATAATCGATAAAATTTCGATTATTGAATTATCACATAGATTTATGTTAGAACAACGATTTATTGGACGGTATTCTTCAGTCAATTTAAATACGGAAGATGAGTTTCCTATGCTCAACAGAATACGCTATATGTTTAGAATGCAGTTGCCATTAAAAGGTAAAAGTATTGTCAATAACACACCATATTTAGCTATTTACGATGAGTTATTTGTAGGTTTTGGACCAAATGTAAATGAAAATATTTTTGATCAAAACCGTATTGGTGTTTTATTGGGTTATAAAATTAACAACAATATTCGCTTTGAAGCAGGATACTTAAACCAAACATTACAATTAGGTAGAGAAGTAAATCAACAAAATATATTTCAAAATAATAACGGCTTAATTGTAAATACAATTCTAAATTTTTAATAATAACTTATTGTAGACATAACATAAATTAATTATTGGTATAAAAGGAAATTTATTTTATGGATTTCCTTTTTTTATAAATAAAAGTTAAAAATTTTATTATTAATAGCATTACTATTAAAAAAGCGCTTAATTTTGTAATTTGACTAAATTTCGTATTCCATGAAAACTAAAAATTACATAAACACGCTATTTATGTTGGGATAAAATAGTTTGTTTCGTTAAAAAAAATGACAATTAAAAAGATAATAAAAGCAACACAAATCTCTAAAATAAAAAAATTAAAATTAATTTTTAATACAACAAATTATGATTGATGCTATAATTCCTCTCTTATCATTAATTGCTTTAGAAGTAATTTTAGGAATTGACAATATCATTTTTATATCTATTTTAGCCGATAAATTACCCGAAAACCAACGAAACAAATTGCGTTATTGGGGAATTGGTTTGGCAATGGTTATGCGTTTGCTTTTGCTAGCAGTTATCACTTGGATTTTACGGTTAGACCAAACCCTTTTTACCATTTTATCGACCGAGATTTCAGGAAAAGGCTTAATATTGCTAGGTGGAGGATTGTTTTTAATTTATAAAAGCACCAAAGAAATTTATGAAAAGACAGAATCTCATACAAATGATACTCCTGCAATTCCAACAAAAAATTCTTTTTTAAAATCGCTTTCAGAAGTGATTATTTTGGATATTGTTTTTTCAATAGACTCAATTATCACAGCTGTAGGAATGGTTCAAGAACTTTGGATAATGTACACTGCAGTTATTGTTACAGTGGTTATTATGCTTTTTGCTTCGAAACCAATTAGCAGTTTTATATCTAAACATCTATCTTTCAAAATTTTAGCGCTTTGTTTTTTAATGATGATAGGTGTTTCGCTTATTGCCGAAGGATTACATTTTGAAATTCCAAAAGGCTACATATATTTTTCGATGGCATTTGCATTTTTAGTTGACATTGTTCAAATGAAAACGGTTAAACCTAAGATTACTTAATCTTATTCATATATAAAGTTATTAACGCTACCTTGCTTAGTAGTTTTTTGTAATAAAAAGTTAAAATTTTCAATATTAATAGTAATACTATTATATTTGCAATATATATTATAAACTTATGAAAAATTCAGCTATATTATTAGTCATATTTTTAAGTCAAGTAATAATGGCTCAAAATAGTATTGATTCATTACAATTAAAAAAAGAATACACGAATATTAAGGATGCTTTAAAAAATCCTGAAATAGTTTACAGGCTAAATTTGAGTAATCAAGACATCAAAATAAATTCTGAAGATTGGACAAAATTTACCAACCTACAATATTTAAACTTGAGCAATGACCATTTGAAAACTATTCCAAACGAAATTAGTCTTTTAAAAAATCTAAAAGTTTTAGATTTAAGTGGAAACGATTTTGCTGTACTTCCAACCGATTTGTGGAAGTTGTCTAATCTAGAAAAACTGTATCTTAATAATGAAAAAAATCTAAAGCTAGAGGAAAATATATATATGCTAGGAAAACTACCAAAACTAAAAGAGTTGCATCTAGAAGATGATGATTTGAAAATCCTACCAAATGATATTATACAATTAAAACAATTAGAAAAATTGTATTTGAATAAGAACAAATTTCAAAATATTCCTTCGCAAATAAGAAGTTTGGAACATTTGCAATATTTGGATCTGGAAGGAAACAAGATAAAACCTCAAATAATGGCGCCAGAAAATTATAATTTTGGATTTAAATTACATTTTTAAAAGGAATAATTATGGAATGATATATTAAATTGTATAACTGTTAAATTAATTTAAGATGATTTTATTACCCCTAAAAATAATTCATGTTAATTTTGAAAAAATCAATAAAATTGATGCTATTGTAAAATCTATATACAGACTAATTATTTATGGTCGACATCATTTAGATGATGATTTATTGGATATTTATTTGAATGGCATGCATGATTTAAAAGATTTGGTCGGAATAAAAAATGCTCAAATGGAAGCACAAAATGATCAAGAAGCAGAAGAATATTTGTCAAATTTAAAAAAAACACTTGACTTTGTCATGGAAGAAATAATTTTAGACAATAATTTTGAAAAAGAATTACAATTGTTTCAGCTTTTGAGATTAATTTCTCCTGAAACAAATGTTATTCATCCAAACCAATATCGAAACACTTTGATTCAAATTGGTTCATACATTTGTCCTGAACCTAATATGGTACCGCAATTGGTTTCAGAATTATTTTATAAAACGTTAAATATCTCGAATCCAATTGTTAGAGCCATTTATTTTCACCATGAACTCATTAGGATTCACCCATTTGCAGATGAAAATGGAAGAGTGACTAGAGTTGCCAAAAACTGGATGCTCATGTATAATTTATATCCTCCAATTTTTATTAATGACGCAATCGAAAAAAAAGAATATATAAATACTTTGTCCAATAGTTTCAAACATATTGATAAATCTCCAAATAAGTGGAATATATATACTGGCCAATTTTTTGATCAGGAATTGGACAGACTACTAGCCAATGTAAATTTTTTATTTGAAACAGTCAATAAAATTGGTTTGGAAAGAGAACAAAAACTGATAAATAAAAAACAATAAACAAGCGATTAAATAAAGTAAATTAAATAAATATCGAACATCAAAATCAAAAATTTTCAAAAATTAAAATACAATAAAGCACAATATGTATTTAAAAGAATGAACCAATTATAAATGAATAACACATACAATTGCCTACTACTATTTTTATTTACTACCGTACTTTTTTCGCAAGAAAATTTGGGTTCATGGAATATTTTAAATGTAAATTTAAAAATAAATTCAAAATGGAATGCTTTTACTGAAGCACAGTTGCGAAGTTTATCGTTTTACGATGAATTTCATTATTATGAAATAAAGGCTGGCGCAACTTATAAATTTAGTAAAGATTTTACTGCTACTTCGGGCTTTGGATCATACAATACGTATAGTGAAGGCGGCAGTTTTAAAAATCCGATTCAAAATAAAGAAATAAGAACTTGGTTGCAAATTAACCTTAAAAATCCTTTGCGATTTTTTACATTAGAGCATCGTTATCGTGCCGAACAACGTTTTACAAGTAATGGATATAGAAACCGTTTCAGATATCGATTGGGCGCAACAATTCCTGTAAATAAAAAAATTATAGAACCAAAAACTTTTTATTTTTCAGTTTGGAATGAATTATTTTTTACCAACGGCGAACCATTTTTCGAAAGAAACAGACTGTTTTTAGGTTGTGGTTATGAAGTAAATAAAAATGTAGCCATTCAAACTGGCTATATTTATCAATTTGATTACAAAATAAATGACGAAACTGGGCGCAATTTTTTAAACATTGCGCTCCTTTATAATTTTGATTTATCTAAACAAGAAGAAAAAGAATTTATTCCAACAACATCAGATTAAACCTATTTAAAATTATGCAAACTATATTATCAAACATTAAAATTCAAGTGAATCCAAAAATTTATGTAAAAGATCCTGAAACTTCAGCTCTTGGAAAAAAAATAATAAACCAAAGTATACTTTTAATTGATGAAATAGGTTTTGATAATTTTACTTTCAAGAAATTAGGCGAGCGTATTGGCTCGAACGAAAGCTCTCTTTACAGGTATTTTGAAAACAAACACAAACTATTGGTTTATCTATCTTCTTGGTATTGGAGTTGGATAGAATATAGACTGGTTTTTGGAACTTCAAACATTGATAATAATTTTGAAAAATTAAAAAAAGCCATAACTATTGTGACCGAAAAAATTGTTGATGATGAAAACACAGAACATATAAATGAAAATGTTTTAAATAAAATAATTATTGCAGAATTCACAAAAACATTACATACAAAAGAAGTAGATGATGAAAATAAAGAAGGTTTTTTCTTGATTTACAAACGTGTTATCAATAGAATCATAAATATTATAAACGAAATAAATCCAGAATATCCATTTGCAAAAAGTTTAGTTTCTACAATTGTTGAAGGGAGTTTGCACCAACATTTTTTGAGAGACCATTTAAAAACCATTACAGATTGCAATGAAATTATCAATCCATCCGATTTTTATATTGATGTTGCTTTAAAAGTTTTGAAAAAATAATAACATGACGCCACTAAAAAGATTTTACGATTTACTAAAATTAGACAAAAAAGATGTGTCTCAAATTTTCTTTTATGCCATATTTGCTGGTCTCATAAGTTTGTCATTGCCACTTGGTATTCAAGCCATTATAAATTTTATCCAAGCAGGAAGAATAAGCGCTTCCTGGATTGTTTTGGTTATATTGGTGGTTTTTGGAGTGGCATTGGTAGGTATTTTATCTTTGATGCAATTGCGAATTACAGAAAATTTACAACAAAAAATATTTGTGCGTTCGTCGTTTGAATTTGCTGCAAGATTACCTAAAATTAAGTTCGAAGAATTGTACAACAAATATCCGCCAGAATTAGCCAATCGGTTTTTTGATACGATGAGCATTCAAAAAGGAACTTCAAAATTATTAATCGATTTTTCGGCAGCCATTTTGCAGATTACTTTCGGATTAATTTTGCTTTCGCTTTACCATCCTTATTTTATCGTTTTTGGAATCTTGTTATTTTTACTCTTGTATTTTATATTCAAATTTTCTTATAATTCTAGTTTGGAATCGAGTCTAAAAGAGTCAAAGTTCAAGTATAAAGTAGCAAGTTGGCTGCAAGAAATAGCACGCAATAACATCAGTTTTAGAAATGAATTAAACTTTGATTATGCATTGCAAAAAAACGATAATCTAGTGACAGATTATTTAAATTATCGCGAAAAACATTTCAATATTATCAAAAGACAATTCGGTCAATTAATTGTTTTTAAAATGATTATTACAATGAGTTTACTGTCAATTGGAGGTTTTTTGGTCATCAACCAACAAATGAATATTGGACAGTTTGTGGCAGCAGAAATCATTATTTTACTCGTAATTAATTCTGTTGAAAAAATAATTTTAGGATTAGAGTCATTTTATGATGTACTCACTTCTATCGAAAAAATTGGACAAGTAACCGATATGGATTTAGAATTAGAAACCATTTCTGATTATACCAGTTGCTACAACAATATTTTCTTGGAAACAGAAAACTTAGAATTCAAGTTTCCAGATTCAAAAAATAATATTTTAGATAGCATTTCTTTAAAAATAAATCAAGGTGAAAAAATTGTAATCAATGGCGAAAATGGCTCAGGAAAAACTACTTTAATTAGGGTTTTGTCAGGATTGTTGCACCAAACATCAGGTTCATTTTACATTAACGATGATAGTTTTAGAAAAATAAATTTAAATCAGTACCGTTCACAAATTGGATCTATTGTTCATAATGAAACACCTTTTGAAGGTACGATTCTCGAAAATATTACTTTCAATGACCCAAATATTACTGATGAAAATATAAAATGGGCAATAAATGCAACACAACTTTCTTCTTTAATAAAAACACTACCTCAAGGTTTAAATACGAAAATTTTCCCAGAAGGAAGACAACTTTCATCGTCAAATGCTCAAAAAATTTTGTTGGCAAGAAGCATTATTCACAAACCAAAAATATTGTTTTATGAAGACCCAACAGATACAATGGACCAAACAGTTGCTAACGAAATTATTGATTTTATAACTTCCGAAAAAAATAACTGGACAATAATAGTTTCCTCAAAAAACCCGTATTGGAAAACCAAATGTAACCGAGAGATTATGATGGAAAATGGTGTAATTATTCAAGATTCTAAAATATAAACCGATGCTAAACATTTCAAAAAATAATATTTTCCCAATAAAAACACTTGAAAAATATAAAAATGTTAACGGTTTAAACCACCGTCCGCATTACAAAATATTGAACAGAATTATTGCTTTGGTTTCTATATTAGGAATTGTTATCTTGTTTTTGCCTTGGACACAAAATATTTCTGGCTCAGGAGCTGTAACAACTTTAAAACCAAATCAAAGACCGCAAACCATACAAACAGTAATTGCTGGAAAAATCGAAAAATGGTATGTCAAGGAAGGTGATTTTGTAAAAAAAGGCGATACTATTCTATTTATTTCAGAAATAAAAGAAGATTATTTTGATCCAAATTTGGTTGAAAATACAAAAAATCAAGTCGATGCCAAAAAAATGTCGGTTCAATCTTACGAATCTAAAGTAAAAACGCTGTCGTCACAAATTGGTGCCATTGAAAATGAAAGAGTATTAAAATTGCAACAAGCCAAAAATAAAATCAAACAAGCTACTTTTAAAGTAAAAAGCGACAGCATGGATTTGGTAGCGGTGCGAACGCAGCTCAAAATAGCCAATACACAATTTGACCGATCTGTGCAACTTAATAAGGAAGGTTTAAAACCGTTGACGGATGTAGAAGAAAAACGATTGAAATTGCAAGAAGTAGATGCCAAAATAATTACCCAAGAAAATAAGTTATTGACTTCAAAAAATGAATTCATTAATGCAAAAGTCGAAATCAATAGAATTTCTGCTGAATATTCTGAGAAATCATCCAAAGCAGAAAGCGACCAATTTACGGCAAAAAGCAATCAATACGATACCGAAGCGCAAGTTAATAAACTCCAAAATCAATATGCCAATTATAGTATAAGAAACGGATTGTACTATATAAAAGCACCGCAAGATGGCTATGTGAATCGGGCATTGCAATCTGGACTTGGCGAAAATATTAAAGAAGGAACGGCTGTGGTAAGCATAATGCCATCAGATTATGATATTGCCGTAGAAAGTTTTGTAGATCCTATTGACTTGCCACTGATTACCAAAGGCGAAAAAGTAAGGGTTTGGTTTGATGGTTGGCCTACGATTGTTTTTTCGGGTTGGCCCGATATGTCTTACGGTACTTTTGGTGGAGAAATTATAGCCATAGAAAATTTTATTTCAGATAATGGAAAATTCAGAATATTAATTGCGCCTGACAAAAATGAAGCAAAATGGCCAAAACAAGTTAGCATTGGCTCTGGTGCTCAAACAATTGCATTATTGGATAATGTACCTATTTGGTTTGAAATTTGGCGAACATTAAATGGTTTTCCACCCAATTATTATAAACCGAATGCTGTAAAAGAGAAAAAATAATTATTCACCACCAATTCACAGAATTTTAAATAATTCGTGAATTAGCGGTAAAAAATAGCAAAATGAAAAACCTTTTTTTAATAGTATTTGTTTTTACTTTAAAATCGTTTGCACAAGAAATTCCTAAAGAATTCACGTATAATGAATATTTAGGGTATGTCAAAAAATACCATCCATTGGTAAAAACTGCCAATTTGGAACTCAACAAAGCCCAAGCCAATTTAATGATGGCTCGCGGTGGTTTTGACCCAAAAATTCAAGTCGATTTTGATAAAAAACAGTTTAAAGACAGCGACTATTATTCCATTTTAAATAGCAGTTTCAAAATTCCTACTTGGTATGGTATCGAATTAAAAGCGAGTTTTGATAATAATGAAGGTATTTATTTGAATCCAGAAAATACAGTCCCAAATCAAGGTTTGACTTCTTTTGGAATCAATATTCCACTTGGTCAAGGTTTGTTTATTAACCAACGAATGGCAGATTTACGCAAGGCAAAAATTCAACTTCAATTGAGTAATGCCGAAAGAAAATTGCAAGCCATTCAGGTATTATATGATGCTTCTGTGGCGTATTTTAATTGGAAAAAGAATTATAATGAAGTGAAATTATACCAAACTTACGCTTCGAATGCAGAAATTCGTTTTAAAGGAACTAAATCTTTAATTGAACAAGGCGACAAACCAGCAATTGACAGTACCGAAGCAGGAATTATTGTAAAAAATAGATTATTGAGTTTAGAAGATTCGAATTTGAAACTCACAAAATCTAAACTGGAATTATCAAATTTTTTATGGTTGGAAAATAATATTCCGTTGGAACTTTCTGATGCATTAATTCCAGAAGAAAAATTGGAATTTACGATTCAAGAAACATTAAGAACCAACGATTTGTTGAACCAAGATTTTACGATTACCAATCACCCAAAAATAAATGCTTTGCAAAGCAAAATTGATATTTTAACAGTAGAACAAAAACTAAAAGCCAACTTGCTTTTGCCAAAAATAGATGTGGGTTACTCCTATTTATCTGAACCGAGTTATATCGATAATTATCAGTTTAAAGATTATAAAGTTGGATTAAATTTTTATTTTCCACTATTTTTAAGAAAAGAACGTGGCAATTTGAAATTGGCGAAATTAAAAGTGCAGGAAACCGTTTTTGAACTTGATTTAGAAAAAGTACAATTGACCAACAAAATTAATGCTCAAAAAATAGAAATTCAGTCTTTAACAAGGCAAAAAAACTTAATCAACAGTTTGGTAAAAGACAATTTAACGATGCTTACTTCGGAAGAACGCTTGTTCTCGTTTGGCGAAAGTTCGATGTTTTTGATTAATACTAGAGAAAATAATTTGGTTTCGGCTCAGCTTTCGCAAATTGCTTTGGAGAATCGGTTTTATATTTCGAATTCTGAATTGTTTAGAATTTTGGCGAATCCAGATTGATGATTGATACCGATTTTGATTTTTTGAAATTGATTTTTGAAATTGAAATTACTATTATTGAATTCGTATCTTTGCACCTTTGAAATTGAAAAAAGCATAAAAATGATTGTCCAAAAAACGAGAGAGCAAATTGAATTGATGCGCGAAAGTGCATTGATAGTTTCTAAAACTTTAGGAATGATTGCGCGGGAAATTAAACCTGGCGTAACCACTTTGTATTTAGACAAATTGGCGGAAGAATTTATTAGAGATCACGGTGCAATACCTGGTTTTTTGGGATTGTATGGTTTTCCGAATTCGTTGTGTATGAGTCCAAACTCGCAGGTCGTTCACGGTATTCCGAATAATATTCCGCTTGAAAGTGGCGATGTGATTTCGGTAGATTGTGGTGCTTTTAAAAATGGCTATCACGGCGATCATGCCTATTCTTTTGAAATTGGCGATGTGGCTCAAGAAACCAAAAAATTACTCCAAATTACCAAAGAAAGTTTGTATGTTGGTATTCGAGAATTCAAAATTGGAAATCGTGTAGAAGATGTTGGAAACGCCATTCAAACTTATTGTGAAAAAGCAGGTTACAGTGTTGTGAGAGAATTGGTTGGACACGGTTTGGGTACAAAAATGCACGAAGATCCAGAAATGCCTAATTATGGAAAGCGCGGTCGAGGAAAAATGTTTGTAGAAGGAATGGTTGTGGCAATTGAACCTATGATAAATATGGGAACTCGGAACATCAAACAACACAAAGATGGCTGGACAATTACGACTGCCGACGGAAAACCAAGCGCGCATTTTGAACACGATGTGGCTTTGATTGATGGAAAACCTGAAATTTTATCGACTTTTAAATATATTTATGAAGCTTTGGGAATTGTGAGTAATGAAGAGGATGAGTTTAGGAAAGTGGCTTTCGCTTTTTAGACACGAATTTCACAAATTTTCACTAATAAATTTTGATTTAAATTTCACTAATTTATAGTAACTTTTATTTTTAATATGGAAGATCTTTATTTGAAAGAAGAAATTTATAAAATCGTTGGATTATGTATGGAAGTTCACAAAATACTTGGTAAAGGTCATAGTGAAGTGGTTTATAAAGATGCTTTGGAATATGAATTCAAAGCAAATAACATCCCATTTGAAAGAGAAAAAGAGTATAAAATACAATATAAAGACATTGTATTGCCAAGAAAATACAATGCAGATTATGTAGTTTTTGATGAAATAATTTTTGAAGTGAAAGCCATATCACAATTAACCATTAGTGATACGAAACAAACTTTGAATTATTTAGCTTGTTCGAAAAACAGATTAGGGTTATTGGTGAATTTTGGTGAAGATAGTTTAAAATATAAAAGAATTATTTTGTAAATAAAAATTGCACACAAATTGCACTAATTTTCACAAATTAATTAATATAGTTTGGTGCGTTCTTTTTAAAACGAAGTTTTCAAATTAGTGAAATTAACCCCGAAATACATTCGTGAAATTAGTGTAATTCGTGTGAAATAATTTCTCCCATTTTACACGAATTTCACAGGTTTGCACGAATAAAAAAGGAAAAAAACAGATTTGTAAAATTTTTGAAATCAATTGTACAAGATAATTAGTGAAAATTAGTGTAATTCGTGTGAAATAATTTCTCCCATTTTACACGAATTTCACAAATTTGCACGAATAAAAAAAGAAAAAAAACAGATTTTCAAAATTTTTGAAATCAATTGCACAAAATAATTAATGAAAATTAGTGTAATTCGTGTGAAATAATTTCTCCCATTTTACACGAATTTCACAAATTTGCACGAATAAAAAAAGAAAAAAACAGATTTTTGAAATTTT
>NZ_JANLVD010000212.1:0-19769 GCF_031363805.1 Flavobacterium sp.
TGCTCGATATCAAAAGGGAATAATAGCACAGAGTAAAGCAAAAGAGCTTGGAATAGACTTGATATATTTACCACCATATAGTCCAAATCTGAATTTGATAGAAAGGCTATGGAAATTTTTTAAAAAGAAAGTAATGAAAAACAAATACTATGAAGATTTCAAAACATTCAAAATTGCCATAGAAAAATTCTTTGAAAATTTTGACCAATAACATAATCAGTTATTAACCCTATTGAACTTTAAATTCGAAATTATTAAAGCAAATTAGTATATAATTAACATATGTTAAAATAATTAGATAAAAAAATCATTGAATCGTTTAACGAAACAATGATTTTTTTAAACAATGTTTTATATTATAAATCAAGAAGAAATTAATTTTTCCCAAATAATTTGGCAACATCCGCTTTTGTTAATACATCTGAAATTCCAGTTGCAGAAGAAAGTTTATTTGAACTCATAAATTGTAACGTAACTACTTTTTGCAAATTTCTAATGTAGTGCAACCAAACGAAATCATTTGGTAATTCCAATTTTATATCTGCTACTGGAGTTGCATTGAAACCTTTATTAATTAAGCTATAAAAGTTTTCAAAATCGCCATTAAGATCTTTGAAACTAAAACTACTAAATTCACCTGCATCTTCCGGTTCAGTATTTTTATAAACTAATTTGTATTCATTGCCTTCTTTTTGAATATATATATCGCTTGTTCCGTTTGTTCCTACACGACCTATTTTTTCAATTGGCACCGTTTCGATAACTTTGATTTGACTGTAGGAGATTGAAAAACTGAAAAATAAAATAGCAAGCATAAAAAATTTTCTCATGGTATATTTGGTTTAGTGATTACGTATTTTCAACTTCGAAAAGTAGGTTATATTTTTTTTTAAAATTTTTATAAATGTAACAAAAAAAGTTTTCCAAAAGAGATTTTTAAAATTAATTAAAAATTATTTTTCAATATGTTTTGCAAAACTGTATTTCAGCTTATCTTTTATGTTTCCATCTGTTATGTGTCCACAAATAAAATTCCGGTGCTTCATAAATTTGTTTTTCAACGCGGCTTATAAAATCGTCTGTGATTTGATAATCAGGAATTTCTCTAGCATTTTCAGAAAGTATTTCGAATGTAGCTTCATAATGACCTCGTTTTGTTTTTTTTGTTTTAAGAAACAAGATATTCATATCAAATTTTTTCGATAACATTTCCGCGCCTGTATGAACAGGAACTTCAATTCCCATAAATTTATTCCAATGAAAAGCAGCATGAATAATTGGCGATTGGTCACTCGCAAATCCATAAACACCTAATTTTTTATTGGTATAATTTAGTTCAATGGTTGGAGCAGTTTCTTTGGTGCTTATTAAAGTAGCTTTAAATTTTGAACGGATATCGCGAACCAATTTATCAAAATATCTATTATTTAAACGTTTGTAAATAGCATAACCTTCAAATCCAATATGTTGGTTCATTGAAATTACCCATTCATATGATGCATAATGTGCAATCATAATAGCAATACTTTTTTGTTTTTTTTCAAAATCTTGATATAAATCTATATTGGTAAATTTAAAACGTTTTTCCATTTCTTCTCTAGAAATGCTCATTGTTTTAATCATTTCCAAAAACATATCACACAAATGTCGATAAGATTTTTTTTCAATTAATAATCTTTCATCGTTACTTAAATTGGGTAAAGCCAACTGCAAATTTTCGCGAACTGTTTTTTTTCTATAACCAATAATGTGGTAAATAACCACAAAAACGCAATCTGAAAAAAAGTACAATAGTTTAAACGGTAATATGGAAATAAACCATAAAATGGGATAAACTACAATGTAAAGTAATAACTGCATTCAAATAAATTTTAGCAAATATACTTTATTTTAGGATTTTAATTGCTAGCTATTTTTAGTATATTTACTTTTTAATTTTTTTCTATGAATATATATTTAATTGCAATAATTGTTGCAAATGTACTTTTTAGTATTAAAGGCTTTTCAGATATTGCTTTTTTTAGAAAATATGAGTTTCATATGGGCAGTATTCGCGCTGGTGAACAGGTTAGAATGGTCTCTTCTGCTTTTTTGCATGCAGATTGGGCACATTTGTTTTTTAATATGTTTACGCTTTACATGTTTGCAACTGTTGTGATTGACAATTTAGGAAATTTTTCTTTTCTGTTGATATATATGGGTAGTTTAATTTGTGGTAGTTTGCTGACCATGGTTTTTCATAAGGATGAATATGGGTATAGAGCAGTTGGGGCTTCTGGGGCAGTTACAGGTATTTTGTATGCTGCTATTTTACTCAATCCAGATATGAGTTTGTATTTATATTTTATTCCAATCCCAATTCCAGCTTACATTTTTGGAATAGGTTATTTGCTATATTCTATTTATGGGATGAAAGCCAAGAATGACAACATTGGACATACAGCTCATTTTGGCGGTGCCATTGGTGGTTATGTAATTACTTTAATCAAAGAACCTCAAATGTTGACTGAAAATACGTTGATGGTAATTTTATTAGCCATTCCTATTATCTTATTGTTTATTTTGGAAAAAGCTGGTAAAATTTAATTTGGCATATTATTTGAATCATTACAATAAATAGTAAAACAATAAATATGAAAAATCTAGTATTAATTTTAATTAGTTTAATATCAATGATGAGCGAAGCACAAGAATCAAAAGTTGTAACTCCTATGATCAATGTTTCAGGAGAAGGAAAAATTTTTGCCACACCTGATGAAACTACAATTATAGTTTCAGTTGAAACCAAGGGTAAAAATTCAGCAGAAATCAAAAAAGCAAACGATCAAAAAATCGAAGCTGTTTTAAATTTTATTAAAAAGTCTAAAATTCCAACTTCCGATTTTAGAACACAACGAGTATCATTAAATCCACAATATGACTATGAAACTAAAAAGCACACATTCAATGCGTCTCAAACTATTGAAATTAATTTAAAAGATTTATCAAAATATGATGCTTTAATGGAAGGTTTGGTTGATGCAGGTATCAATCAAATTAAAAGTGTGGACTTTAAATCTTCCAAAATGATAACTTTGGAATCAGATGCTAGAAAACTCGCCATTCGAAATGCCAAAGCAAAAGCCGAAGATTACGTTTCGGTTTTGGGTCAAAAAGTAGGTAAAGCTATTGTCATTTCTGACAACACACAAACTTTTTATCCGCAGCCAATGTATGCACAACAAATGAAATCTATGGATATGGAGAGTCAACCTAGAGAAACACTTGCAGTGGGTGAAATAGCTATTGTTGCCAATGTAACTGTTAGTTTTTCGTTAGAATAATTCGATAAAAAATTTCATAAAAAAAACCTGTAAAAATTTTTACAGGTTTTTTCATGGGGAGAGCAGGATTACTCCGTTTCTCTCCGTGATCTTGTAAGGCGGTGCCTTACTAAAACTTTTAAAACGAATTTACTCTAAAGTTAACTTTCGGATAAATCCTTATTTAAAAGTTTGTGGGGAGAGCAGGATTCGAACCTGCGAAGTTCACACAGCAGATTTACAGTCTGCCCTCGTTGGCCGCTTGAGTATCTCCCCAAAAGCGTGTGCAAATATAAAATTGTTTTTTGTGTTTACAAATAAATAAACAACAATATTTAATCTTTAATTCACATAAATTTTTAAGTATTTGTTTATGAAGTAAATAAAAAAATCTCCCGACTAAAGGAGATTTCTTAAATATTATGTTTGGATAATTATTTTGCTAACAATTCAGCAACTTTAGCTTTTAATTCGGCTCCGCGAAGGTCTTTTGCAATAATATTTCCGTTGGCATCTAGCAAAAATGCTGCTGGTATGCTTTTTACATTGTATTGAATTGCTATAGGATCTTCCCAAAATTTCAAATTTGAAACTTGTGTCCATGCTAGTTTGTCTTTCGCAATAGCATCTTTCCATTTTGTAGCTTCACCATCTCTATCAAGTGAAACGCCAATTATATTTAACCCTTTTGCATGGAACTCGTTATAAAGTGCTACTAAATTTGGATTTTCTGCTCTACAAGGTGCACACCATGAAGCCCAAAAATCTATAATAGTTACTTTTCCTAAAGATTCTTTAAGGGAAACCAATTTTCCTTCAGGATTTTTTGCTGAAAAATCAGGAGCTTTTTGACCAACAGCCAATTTGTTTATAGCATCCAAACCTGTTTTAATGCTTTTTCCTGGCTTTGTCTCTTTCAAACTTGAATCTAAACCATCATAGAATTTTTTAATTTTATCAAATTTAGGAGCCATTTCATTAAGCATCCCTTCAATTAGTAAAACAGAAATAAATGATTTTGGGCTTTTTTCAATATAAGCATAATTTTCTGTTGTAAACTGCCCAGTGAAACCTTCTTGAATTTTTGCATATTCTTTTCTAAGATTATTTACTGTAACGGTATCCTTTTTTTCGTTTGCAGACTGCATTGCTGCCATATTTTGATTCTCGAAAGCAGCCATTTTTTTCTGCATAGTTTCTTGAATTTTGGTCATCTTTACATTGTAACTTTGAAATTCATCATTGTTGTATGTTCCAGATCTCTTTGCTTTTGCAATACTATCTTTATTGATGACAATTGTAATATTTCCATTTTCTAGAATAAATGGAACTTTACCATTTACATTTTCAACTTGAATTAAATGAATTTCAGGTTCTTTAGATTCTCCTTTAAAAGTAAATTTTCCTTTTTCAATTTTGGCAGTATCGACCGCAACTACACCAGTTGCTTTGTCTTGTTTTTCAAGAAATACTTTCGTACCATCTGTTAATCCATTAATTTCTCCCGAAACTTTGTAGCTGCTACTATTGCAAGATATAAACAATCCAGTTAGTGCAATTAAAATTATTTTTTTCATTATTTTAGTATATTAATTTTGGCAAAAGTAAAGTTTTTATATCAATTTTACAAAACCGATTTGCAAACTAATTTGGTTGAATCATTTCAATACTCATCATTTTTGATTTTTGTATCTTTGTATAATCTAAATACATAGAAATTTAACTCAAAATTTTAATAAATATAACCGAATGATTTCAAACAATAATTTATTTTCACCCAAGTCAAAATCCTTTAAAAATACCTTTTGTGTTTTTAATGAAATTAATGTGAAACAAATTGAAAATCTTGCATTGAGTTATAAAAGTGAGTCTGGAAGTCAATATTTTTATACTGAAATTGGAATGTATCGTTTTTCCAACCACTGGGGAAGGCTCGCCAATAGCAAATGGAGATTGATTGCTTTGGAACCCGAATCAACATCTAAAACAAAATTGGGCTTTGCAGATTGGACCCATTTTTATCCAGACAACAACCATGAACTGTTGTATTACCTTGAAGCTGATTTTATAAATAATACAATAACATATCAGCATAAAAGCAATCCAGATTATGATAAAAAAGCCATTTTAAGAACATCAGTAGAAACAACAAAACGAATCAAACAAGCAAGAAATATTTTGATATTATCCAATTGGGCAAAATATTTTGAATATAAAAATATTGATGAATTAAGATTTTCTATCATCAATGAACTCATTTTTTCTAATAAAACATTAGAAGAAATTAAAAAACAGTATATATAATGAGTAGAAATACAGAAAAAAACATCAAAAAGCACAACGATAAGCTCCATAAAGCGCAAGACAAAGTCAAAAAAGCCAAAGTGGATAGAGCGTCGCAACTCAAAGAAATCATCAAAAAATTCAATGAGCAAAATAAATAATTCTTTTAACTAAAAATTAATAATCGTTTCTATTTTTAAAGATGAAATAATAGTACTTTTATTTTTATGAATAATGAACATAAAAAAGGATTTTATTTCAAGCAATATGAAGCACCATTTCAGTCGCCTTTTGATAAACTTTTTGGTATTTTTAAAGAATTAATTACACATACTTCTGGTGATTTTGATGAAGCAATCAGTTGGTTGCGTGAGTTGGATGTAGAATATAAGCTGACTACACCAGAATATACGATTGATGATTTTATCGAAGATTTGAAGAAAAAAGGATATATCCGCGAAGAGTTTAAAGAGGATGGAACTTCTGGAGGAATAGGAATTACAGCCAAAACCGAAAGAGCTATTCGTCAAAGCGCTTTGGATCAAATTTTTGGAAATATCAAAAAATCGGCAACTGGAAATCATAAAACCAAATATGCTGGAAATGGCGATGAGCATACTGGCGAACTTCGGGAATTTCAATTTGGCGATGGATTAGAAAGAATATCATTGACCGAAAGCCTAAAAAACGCACAAATTAATAATGGTGTTGATGATTTTATGCTCACCGAGCAAGATTTGGTGGTAGAAGAAACACAATTCAAAGCCCAAATGAGTACCGTTTTAATGATAGATATTTCGCACAGTATGATTTTGTATGGCGAAGATAGAATAACGCCAGCCAAAAAAGTAGCTATGGCTTTGGCGGAATTAATTACCACTCGTTATCCAAAAGACACGCTCGATATTTTGGTTTTTGGTAACGATGCTTGGACTATTCCCATACGAGATTTACCTTATTTAAAAGTAGGTCCTTATCATACCAATACAGTTGCAGGATTACAATTGGCCATGGATTTACTTCGTAGAAAACGCAACACCAACAAGCAAATTTTCATGATTACCGATGGAAAACCAAGTTGTGTTCGAGAGAAAAATGGCGATTATTATATGAATAGTAATGGCTTGGACGAATATATTGTAGACAAATGCTATAACCAAGCGCAACAAGCTCGAAAATTGCATATTCCAATTACCACATTTATGATTGCAAACGACCCTTATTTACAGAAATTCGTGAATCGGTTTACCGAAGCCAATCAAGGAAAAGCATTTTATACAGGACTTAAAGGTCTTGGTGAAATGATTTTTGAAGATTATGAAACAAATAGGAAGAAAAGAGTGAAGTAGAAAAGAGAATCAAGAGAAAAGAATCAAGAGAAAAGAATCAAGAACATAGAAGTAAGATTTAAGAAAAAGTAGATTATATAAATTGATTTAATCTTTCAATCCTTAAATCTTAAAATTTTAAATACTAAAAATGACAAACATAAAAACTTTAGGAGAACTCAAAGCATCAGGATATAAAAGCCAACCAATTAAAAATGAATTGCGAAACAACCTTCGTGAAAAAATAAAATCAGGAAAACCAGTTTTTGAAGGTGTTCACGGATTCGAAAACACAGTAATTCCAGAATTGGAACGTGCTATTTTGTCTCGTCACAATATTAATTTACTGGGACTTCGTGGTCAAGCCAAAACAAGATTGGCACGCAAAATGATTGAATTATTAGACGAATATATTCCAGTAGTTGCTGGTTCAGAAATAAATGATGATCCGCTGAATCCGATTTCTCGTTTTGCGAAGGATTTAATTGCAGAAAAAGGAGATGCAACTCCCATTTCATGGATGCATAGAAATGATCGTTTTTTCGAAAAGCTCGCCACACCAGATGTTACAGTAGCTGATTTAATTGGAGATGTTGATCCTATAAAAGCATCCAACTTAAAATTATCCTATGCAGACGAACGAGTGATACACTTTGGGATGATTCCGCGTGCCAATCGTTGTATATTTGTTATCAATGAGTTGCCCGATTTGCAAGCCAGAATTCAAGTATCATTATTCAATATTTTGCAAGAAGGCGATATTCAAATTCGTGGTTTCAAATTAAGAATGCCACTAGATATGCAATTTGTATTTACAGCAAATCCTGAAGATTATACCAATCGTGGAAGTATTGTAACGCCGCTGAAAGATAGGATTGGATCTCAAATTTTGACCCATTATCCAGAAACTATCGAAATTGCAAGAACCATTACTCACCAAGAATCAAAATTAGATAAAATACAATCAGATTTGGTTTATGTGCCAGCATTGGCAAAAGATTTGTTGGAACAAATAAGCTTTGAAGCCCGCGAAAGCGAATATATTGATAATAAAAGTGGTGTTTCAGCTCGTTTGAGTATTACTGCTTACGAAAATTTGTTAAGCACCGCCGAAAGACGCGCTTTACTTTCAGGAGCAGATAAAACTGTATTGAGACTTTCGGATTTTATGGGAATTATTCCATCCATTACTGGAAAAGTAGAATTGGTTTATGAAGGAGAGCAGGAGGGAGCCGCTATTGTTGCTCAACATTTAATTGGCGATGCTATTCACACATTTTTTCCAGCTTATTTTCCAAAAATCGAAAAATTAGAACGTGCTGACGCTAAAACTGAATATACCGAATTGGTAGATTGGTTTTTTACCGAGAGTGGTTTCGAGTTGTTGGATGATTGCTCGGATGAAGATTATAGAGCCATCCTAGATGATGTAAAACCGTTGGAGAATTTAATTCAGAAATACCAGCCTAATTTACCGAAAGATGATGCCTATTTTATGAAAGAATTTATACTTTGGGCTTTGGTAGAATATGATAAATTAAGCAAAGATCGTTTTGAAAAAGGCTATCAGTTTAAAGATATTTATGGAAGCTATATTGGTAAATTGTAGTTTTTGAGCTGCAAAGTTTCAAACTCAAAAACTTTGAAACTTTGCAGCTCTGAAACTTTGAAACTTTTTAAAAATCAATTATGATCTGGTTTCAAATTAAACAAAGCGAAATTCTTAGTTTTTTTTGGATAGGCATCATAGGAAATATCGCTTGGATTTTCAATGGCGGTTTTTATTGTAATTTTATCTCCAATCTTAAAGTTGGAAGAAACCATTTTATAATCCAACAAATATTCTCCACAGAAGAAATTTCCTTTGTCATCTTTTTCAATTATTCCTGTAAAAAGTCCTTTTTTTTCTAATGATTTCATATTATATATTCAAATGTATTTTTGCAAAGTTAGCATAATTTTAGCAATTCATTTGCATTAGTTAATATCGTAATAGATTTTAAATTTCCAAAATATGAATTGTTATTACTGCTTTTTAAAGGTTATTCAAATTGATATTAAGCTTTAAATATTTTTAGTAACGCAAAATTACATTACAAGCATGATTAAATTTATCTAAAAAATAATGTTAAATAGATAATAATTGGCACAAATTTTCCAAACGTAATTTTGTCAAAAATGTTAAAATTCATTTTTATCTTTATAATTCTTTTATTTTTTCTCGGTGCTGTTCGCCCCACAAAGCCATCGAGTCTACTATATTTTTAGCAGAATATTATTTTTTATCAATTAATGAACTGGTCCAACAAAAAACAATTGTATTTTTTAAACACTTTGGTATCAGAATAAATAGAATTAAAATCATAAATTTCTTTTCCAGGTTCAAATTTTGCAGGTATTCTATTTGAATATCCCATTGAAGTAAAATTATAATAATCACATTCAAAAAGCATTAAACTGCACACTGCTTTTTGTTCTTTATTTTTAGATAATTGTAAAGCATTTTGATAATATTTTTTGGCTAAAGTCAAATAATAATAATTTCCTAAACTATATTTTTTTTGATTTTCAACTGAGTCACCATAAATATAATCGTTATAACTTCCAGCAGATTGCTCGTAACTAGTCATCATCCATGAGTTTCCATAACTTGAAACATTAAAATAAGCATTGGCGAGTTTCAAATAATCGGATGCAGTTTTTGAATCTCGCAATTGTATCATTTCGTTGACAAAATTGGATTTATTGAAATCATAATTGAATTTTCGGTTGACAGTACCATAATTCAATGCTTTAGGGAAAAATGGATTTTCGTTTAGATAATTTTTGAATTCATATGTTTTTTTCCAAAAATCTTTCGGCATCGATGCAAATGTTTTTTGAGCCAATTCTAAATCGTTGTTTCTGAAAGCAATTGTCCCTTTTAAATCTAGGTAAATATTGGTGTCTTTTGAAATATTTCCAGAACAAATATATCTTTCAAAGTTAGTCTTATTATTTTTTTGAGCCAAATCAATCAAAATATCAATATCTTTTGATTGTGCATTTCAATCGAAATATCCAATATATGAATAAAAATATTTGTAATTATTGTAAAAATTATAACTGTATTCACTATAATTATCTTGTTTATTTTTTGATTTCATAAATAACAATCCAGCAGTAGTAATGTCTTTTATTTTTAAATAATCTTGGCTCGCAATACCGTATAAGCTGTACATCGATTTAAAAAGTGTTGCATCTTCGGAAGCTGCATCTTCAACATCGTTAAAATAATTATACAATTTTTCTTGTGTTTCAACAGATTTTAGATCGTTTTGTTTCAGAGTAATTAAAGCCAATTGAACATTTTTTTGTGTTTGAATTGATGGATTAGCATTTGCTGAAATCGAATCTGTATAAATTTTTCCTTCTTCGATTTCATCATCAATAAAACACAACTGCGCAATTGCCGAGTTTAAGAAATCTTTTTGTTGACCATTCAACTTTGGTTCGATTCCAATTAGTAAAACTTTTAAATCTTGAATATATTTTAAATCTTTTTGTTCATTTTCCGCTCTTGCTTTTTCGTATTCAATTCTTGTTGCCTCATCATCATCATAATTATCTGAACGAGAATTATTTGAATATTTAGGTGTAAAAATCCAATCTTCTAATTTATTAACTTCACGTTGTATCAAAAAACTAAAAATATCATTTTCAGGAATTAAAATTGCTATTTCTTTCAGATTTTCGATTGTTGGTGCAGGATTATAAAACAATTCAATTGATTTAATAATTCCTTTTTCAGTATCATTTTTTGCAAATTCTAAAGTTTCGGTTACAAATTTTTCATCAAAATGCTGGATAGATGCATTTGCTTTATCATCAGAATTTAATAGAACTTGACTTAAATAATAATTTTTCAAAGCTTTATTTTCTAAACCAATTGCCATATAATATTTTGCCCATTCAGCAATAATTGTATTTGAATTATTTTTGAAATAAGTATTATACAAACCTTGAACTCCCGATGGGTTTTCTCCATAAAAACAAGCACGCAAATTCAAAAAAGCATAACGCTGTTTTAAAAAAGAATCTGTTTGTTTTAAAATTAAGTTGTCTAAATTTGGTTCGTTTTCAGAAAAATTTTCATTTATATTTTTGCCATAATAAACTTCAACTTTGTCCCAGTTTTCCCATTTTCCGACATTTTTATCGCCATATTCGAATTGTTTTGCTATCGAAATATATTTTAAAAAAGCTTTATTTTTTGGCAAATTTAAACTCAAAACAAATGAATTCCCTTTAAATCTTGAGATCAAACTATCTGAATCGATTGCATTTTGAAATTTTTCTGCTTCTGTTGAATATAATATTTGATATACATCTTTTAGATTTATATTTCCACCCAATTTTTTTACCCATTCTTGACAATTTATATCTTGATCTCGATGAGAAATTCTACCAGTTTCCATATATAAATCTGACGAATAAATATATTTATTTAACTTTATAAAACTTGGTAGTGAGGCACGAAAAAATGCTAAACGAGTTGTTTCGTAAGATTCTGACCAACCACAAGAAAAAATATTGTTTGGTAATAATAATACAATAAGCAGGCTAAAACTGCGAATAATAGTTTGAAATGTTTTGCGTTCCATAATCGTTAATATATTTTTTGTCGAATGAAAAGAAAGTTACTCTAGTTTTATTGTCAATTTTTATTTTGTCTGTCAAGGTAGAAATCATGTCTTCAAGTTCTGAATTGGAAATTTTTTCGATTCGAATTTCATCGCCGTTTCGCAAATACATATTTCCAACTCTAACATCATCTATCAGTATGAATCTATTGTCACCAGATTTTTTAAAAACAGATTCATCTTTTGTAAAATCAATATCATTTGACAAAATCCCTTTGAATTTATCACCTCGAAAAACCAATGACCAACTGTATAATGGCAAAGCTACATTGAGTTTTAGATTGTATTTGTTATGAACTATATATTTTTCTAAATCATTGTTTGTGCCAATTGAATTCTCGGTTTTGCGACTTTCTGGATTTGTCATATTATAACACATTAGCAAGCCAGAGTCTACTGGTGGAATACCCGTTTTTTCAAAATACTTGTATTGCCAAAGCCTAATTGTTGCTTCAATTTTGTAGTTAGGGAATTTGATTTTTATTTTTTGCAATAAATAAAAATAGTTCTCTTTAGACTTTTCGGACCAATCACAATCTATTAAAATGTCTTGAATATTTTTTTTCAGTTCGAGTTTTCGTTTGACAACAATTGGTTCAGTATCCATCATTTTTTTGTTCTCACCATTTTGTTTTTCATAATTTTCACTTACAATTTGATTGGCATAAGAACTGGCACTTTGTGTAAAATAGGCATCTGAAATTGCGAAAACTCGATTATAAATTCGGTTTGCCAAAGTATCCAATTGAACTTTAGTTGAGTTTAGAACAACATCATTAGTAATAAAAATACTTGGTGTAAATTGACAATTTGTTTTGTTAAAATAAATACTTTGGATTGATGCCAAGGGCTGCGCTTGCTTGCGGTATGGATTCCAATCGAGATCAAAATAGCGTACATAAAAATGTTTAAGTTTCAAATCATTGACTAAAGAATCTGATTTTTCATCAAATGATAAATTGGTTTTCCAAAAACAAAAAGATTGGATAACGTTGTGATTTTCGTGATGACAACTTGAGAATAGAATTTGAATTATTAATAAGGCTAGAAAATATCTCTTCATTATTATACGATGTTAATTACGTTTATGAAATTAGTGATTTTTTTTGATTGATATTAATTTTAATCTTAAAATCTTAAATTCTGTATGCAAATTATACAATTCTCAAATTAAATTGTATAAAGCATTTCTCCACCAATGGTACTAATTTTACACATATTAATTTAACAAAAATACATTATGAAAAACTTAATTTTAACTATGATTTTAGTTTCATCGGCAAACTTCATTCAGGCGCAGAGTACAAACAAACAGGTTGAGTCAACTACAACCATTAAAACTGTAAAAGATTCTGATGGCGAACACAAAACAGTAAAAAAAGAAGAAACCAAAGCTGTTCAAAATATCGAAATGAAAGCAGAAAGTCCTAATACTTTGAATATTGAAATGAAAGAAACGCCAGTTCAAAGTGTAACAACTACAAAAATTACAAATCCTGACGGAAGCACAAGAACTGTAGATACAGACAGATCTTCTTATTATGAATACGACGGAAAAAAATACCAAGTTGCACTTGACGCTTCTGGATATACAATGGTTGATCCAAGTACAAAAAAGACTGCTTTGTTGAGAAAAACTTCAACGAATAGCTACATTTATAGAAACAAAAATAAAATGGCTATTGGTTATTTTGATACAAATGGAAACTTGATTCTGGAAACCTACGACGATAAATCTGATAAAGTATCTACAGAAACCTATACAGTTGTGAAAAATTAAATTTAAAATAAGTTTTAAATTTCAAAGCCTGTTCATTAATTTAAACAGGTTTTTTTATTGATTGTGTAGAAATGATTGTCTATTTAATAGTGTTTCTTCGCTTTCTACATGATTATCATCAGGTACACAACAATCTACAGGGCAAACTGCGGCACATTGTGGTTCATCATGAAAGCCTTTGCATTCGGTACATTTGCCAGGGACAATATAGTAAATATCATCAGAAATTGGCGTTTGAGCAGCATCTGAATCAATTTCAGAACCATCCGGAAGTATAATTTTACCTTTAAGTTTGGTTCCATCTTTGTATCGCCAATCGTCTGCACCTTCATATATTGCAGTGTTCGGGCATTCTGACTCACAAGCGCCACAATTGATACATTCGTCTGTTATTATTATTGCCATTTTATTTTGAGATAAAAGAGTAAAGATAAAAGAGTAAAGATTTTAAAACGATTTGTTTAGAATAATTAAAATAGATTTAGAAATCGATCTATTTTCTTTATTCTATTTTCTTTATTCTATATCTAATATCTTATTTTTGCACAAAATTACAATCAAATCCTTTCATATACAAGTAAACAAATGTTACAAAACGAAATTAAAACAAGTTTTATAGAATTAGGGAAATTTTTAACTCAATTTTCCCTAGATAAATCTATTTTGGATAAAAATGTTTTGAATAATGATTTGTTTTTTGACGATTTTCTGGATTTGATAAAATTATCCCAATCTCACAATGGTTGGTATACGCCCGAAAATATTTTTTATTCGATTCAATCGTGGGCGACAGCTTTAACTGATGAAAATCTGGATATTTGGATTTCAAATTATGATTTTTCCAATTCTAATTCTAAAAACATAGGAATTATTCTCGCAGGAAATATACCGCTAGTTGGATTTCACGATTTTCTATCGGTTTTAATTTCGGGTCATAATGTAATGGTTAAAACATCGTCAAACGATCAACATTTATTACCTTTTTTAGCAAAATATTTAATTTCTGTAAATCCAGAATTTAGAAACCATATTACTTTCGTGGAAGGCAAATTAGAAAATTTTGATGCCGTAATTGCCACTGGAAGCAACAATACAGCTAGATATTTTGAATATTATTTTAAAAACAAACCTTCCATAATTAGAAAATCAAGAAATTCCGTAGCTGTTTTAAACGGATTAGAATCTCCAGCCCAAATGATTGCGCTTGGTGAAGATATTTTTAGGTATTTTGGTTTGGGTTGTCGAAGTGTTTCTAAATTATTTATTCCCAGAAATTATAATTTTGATTTGTTTTTCAACGGAATATTTTCCTATCAAGATGTCATCAAATATGAAAAATATGCCAATAATTATGATTATAACAAAGCAGTTTTCTTAATGAGCAATTTTAAATTGTTGGACAATGAGTTTCTAACCATTAAAGAAGATTCAAGCTATGCATCACCAATTGCATCTGTTTTTTATGAATATTATGATAATTTAGCTGATTTGAAAGAAAGATTAGAAAAAGATAATGATCAAATTCAATGCGTTGTATCTAATAATTTAATTGAAAATTCAGTAAATTTTGGACAAACACAAAAACCAAATCTTTGGGATTATGCAGATAATGTAGACACGATAAAATTTTTATTAGGCGTATAATTTTAATGATTTATTTACTACAACGTTTTTGTTGATAACATATAAATATAAATATCAAATAAAAGTAAAAATTTCAACCCTATTTCCGAAATTTGCTTTTCAATTATTTTACAATGAAAATACACAACTACAGTGCAGGGCCTTGTATATTACCTCAAGAGGTTTTTGACAAATCGGCTCAAGCCATTTTAAATTTCAACAATTCTGGACTTTCAATACTAGAAATTTCTCATCGTAGCAAAGATTTTGTAGCTGTTATGGATGAAGCTCGAAATTTGGCTTTGGAACTTTTGGATTTAAAAGATAAAGGTTATCAAGCACTTTTTATTTCTGGTGGCGCAAGTATGGAATTTTTGATGGCACCACAAAATCTAATGAAAATTAACGGAAAAGCAGCCTATCTTGATACTGGAACTTGGGCAAATAATGCTATCAGAGAAGCCAAAAACTTTGGAGAAACTATTGTTGTTGCTTCTTCTAAAGAGGAAAATTACAATTGGATACCTAAAAATTATACTATTCCTACAGATGCCAATTATTTTCATTGCACCAGCAACAATACCATTTTTGGTACACAAATGAAATCGTTTCCAAATACCAGTATTCCTGTGGTTTGCGATATGAGTTCCGATATTTTTTCACGAGTTTTAGATTTTACAAAATTTGATTTGATTTATGCAGGAGCACAGAAAAATATGGGACCAGCAGGAACAACATTGGTTGTTGTTAAAGAGGAAATTCTGAATAAATCGGGAAGAACCATTCCTAGTATTTTAGATTATGAAAAACATATCAAAGCAGAAAGTATGTATAATACGCCAGCTGTTTTTCCTATTTATGCTTCGTTATTAACAATGCAGTGGTTGAAAAATCTTGGTGGAATTCCTGCTATCGAAAAAATAAACAATGCAAAAGCTGCATTATTATATGAAGAAATTGACAGGAATCCATTATTCAAAGGAACTGCAAATAGTGAAGACAGAAGTATCATGAATGCCACTTTTGTTTTAGAAGACGAAAACCATACAGCAATTTTTGATAAAATGTGGAAAGAAATAGGCATTTCTGGATTAACTGGTCATAGATCAGTAGGCGGTTATAGAGCTTCCATGTACAATGCACTGCCATTGGAAAGTGTGGAAGTTTTGGTGGATGTAATGAAAGAGTTAGAAAATAAAATATAGTTTTTTGGTTATTTGTTGATTCGGTTATTCGATAACACGGATTAACAAATAGCCGATTAACCAAATCGACAAATAAAAAAAATGAAAATATTAGCAAACGATGGCATTTCTCAAACAGGCGTACAACTTTTAGAAAATGCAGGATTTGAAGTTATTACTACAAAAGTGGCGCAAGAGCAAATTGCCAATTATATCAATGCAAATAATGTAGCAGTACTTTTGGTTCGTAGTGCAACAAAAGTCAGAAAAGATATTATAGATAGTTGTGCATCTTTAAAAATAATAGGTCGTGGCGGCGTTGGAATGGATAATATAGATGTTGATTATGCGGTTTCAAAAGACATCCAAGTTATAAATACGCCAGCATCATCATCAAACTCTGTTGCAGAATTGGTATTTGCTCATTTATTTTCGGGAGTAAGATTTTTGTATGATTCCAACAGAAATATGCCACTTGAAGGAGATACTCGTTTCAACGATTTGAAAAAAGCATATGCAGATGGTATTGAACTTCGTGGTAAAACCATTGGAATTATTGGTTTTGGCCGCATTGGACAATCTGTAGCTAAAATGGCTTTAGGTTTAGGAATGAAAGTAATTGCGGCAGATAATTTTGTAGGCAAAGCAGACATTAGAGTACAATTTTAC
This sequence comes from Flavobacterium sp., assembly GCF_031363805.1. GTDB lineage: Bacteria > Bacteroidota > Bacteroidia > Flavobacteriales > Flavobacteriaceae > Flavobacterium. The sequence continues at coordinate 16,852 of NZ_JANLVD010000212.1, forward strand.
AATGGTCAATTTATAAATGTTGAAATTATTACCGAACCAGTAGAAGAATTGTTGAAACATGCCGATTTTATTTCGCTACATGTTCCTGCTCAAAAAGATTATATTATTGGAAAAGATGAATTTTCTATGATGAAAGATGGCGTTGGAATTGTTAATAGTTCTCGTGGTGGTATAATAAATGAGGTGGAACTCATTGCTGCTCTTGATTCTAAAAAAGTATTATTTGCAGGATTAGATGTTTTTGAAAATGAACCAACTCCTGCTGTTCAAATATTAATGCATCCGCAAGTTTCTCTTACTCCGCATATTGGAGCAGCAACTCTGGAAGCTCAAGACAGGATAAGTATTGAGTTGGCGGAGCAAATAATAGGTTTATTAAAATCGGAAATATAAAAATTATCCATACATTTATATATTAATAACTTAAAACAAAAATATATAATGGCTGGATTAATGGATTTATTAAATAGTGATTTGGGCAAACAAATTATTTCTGGTGTTGCTGGAAAAGTAGGTACAACTGAAGGCGAAACTTCCTCTGTTTTATCTTCTGTTTTGCCAGCATTGGTTGGTGGAATGCAAAATAACGCAACCACATCTGAAGGACAAAGTGGATTACTAGGTGCACTTTTGGGAGGAAAACATGATGGTAGTATTTTAGATAATTTATCAGGCTTTTTAGGCAACGATGATGATTCAGATGGTGGCAATATTCTAGGTCATGTACTTGGAGGAAACCAGCAAAATGTTCAAAATCAAGTGAGTCAATCTACTGGTGTTAGTTCAGATAAAATTGCTATGATAATGAAAATCGCTGCACCAATACTTATGGGATATTTGGCTAAAAAAGCCATGGGAAGTGGTTTAAATCAACAGGGTCAAACTGCCGATGGTGGTGGACTTGGTGGATTGCTCGGAGGATTGCTTGGCGGTCAGTCGCAACAGCAAGCTTCAGCTCAATCCAGCGGCGGAAATGTATTAACCTCAGTACTTGATCAAGATGGCGATGGACAAATTGGCATTGGAGATGCAATGGCAGTAGCCACCAAAAAAGGTGGTTTGGGTGGTTTATTTGGTAGCCTTTTTGGCAAAAAATAGACTTCTTTTGAAATTATATAATTTTTATAAAATATATTATGAAATCCTTTTTTATAGTATTCGTTATAATGCTGAGTATTATTAGTTGCAAAACTAAAAGTATAGATAGTCAAATCAATTCAAAAAGCGTCGTTGGCGATACCATAAAAATTGCCAATGAAGCTTTGGAATATGAAGTAATTATTATTGATCCAGGTTTTAGCAATTGGTTGAATAGTCGCGCATTTCCAAGAAATTATCATTCAGAATCGTTTTTAGAAAACAAAAATCAGTTTTATGTTTCAGAGTGGAATAGGAGAGTTTTAGATACTAGATATGACAGGAATTTATATGAAATGCAAATCGATTATAACAATACAATTCATTATGGTTATGAAGTAAATTATTTGATTTACAATTATATGATTTATTTTCAAAATACTTTCAAACAGCAATTATTTGGTTATGTTCCTACAAGATAAGTTTTTATCTTTGTAAAATATTTTTTTAATGGAAAAACTAAAAAAACGTTGGGGAATAACTTCGAATTTTCAATTGGCAATTGTATTTATGGTATTTGCATTCACAGGATCGTCATCTGTTTATGTGACATCTCCAATTTTTGAGTATGTTGGAATTACAAAATCAAATTTAAATATTATTATTTATTATATTTTAAAACTCATACTTGTATTTCCTGTATATCAAATCCTACTTCTTTTCTTCGGATTTGTATTTGGCCAATTTAAATTTTTCTGGAATTTTGAAAAGAAAATGCTAACAGGATTAGGTTTAGCATTTATATTTAAAAAATAAAGCTCCCAATAAATTGAGAGCTTTGTTTTTTTTAGCCGATGACAAATAAATTAATTCATCAAATCGCTATCTTCCAGATTTTTATCGCTAATTTTATTGTTATGCAATTTCACTGGATTTTTACTTTTCTTCATTTTCAAATTTAAAAATTCGACAAATAATGAGAAGAAAATAGAGAAATATAAATATCCTTTTGGAATACTATTCACTTCCTCGCCACCAAGAAATTTGAAGTGTGCCAAATGAGAACCTTCCGCCAAAAGCATGACGCCAATTAATATTAAAAATGACAATCCAAGTATTTGAATTGTTGGATGATTGTTCACAAATTTGCTCACAGGTCCAGCAAAAATCATCATAATTACTACAGAAATTACAATAGACAATATCATAATTCCCAAAGCACCTTCATAGCCAAATCCGCCTTGAGCAGGCTCTTTCATGCTAATTAATCCAACGGCTGTCAGAATACTATCAAACGAAAAAACCAAATTTAAAAGTGATATTTGAATAATTGCAGACGATAATGTATTGCTTGCTTTTCCTTTTTCAGAATCTTCTTCGCCTTCCAATTTATGATGAATTTCTGTAACCGATTTGTACAATAAAAATAAACCACCACCAAAAATAATCAAGCTCTGACCATTGATATAGGCATCAAAAATACTCAAATGTATTTCAAACAAAGTGTCTTGAAGGCTTAAAACCCAAGTAATTCCAAATAGCAAAATGATTCTGAAACCCATGGCAAGCAGCAATCCAATTCTTCTGGCTTTTGGTTGATCTTCCGGTTTCAATTTTCCTGAAACAATTGATAGAAAAACAATGTTATCTATTCCAAGAATAATTTCCAGAAAAGTTAAGGTTAGTAATGCAATCCAAGCATCAGGGTTCGATAATAATTCCATTTTTAAAGTTTAATTTAAGTGTTTAAAGTAGTTGTACGAAATTAATCTAATTTTGTTACAATACCTTTCTGTTTTTTGTCTTCTCCAACAAAAGAATATTCAAAAGTGTAGGTTTTT
>NZ_JANLVD010000022.1:0-6589 GCF_031363805.1 Flavobacterium sp.
ACAAAGAAAAACAACTAAGTAGCAAGCAGGAAAGAAATCAAAAATTGCTATTGGTTTTTGCATTTTTATTTATTCTTGCGGGTTTTATATTTTATTTTTATTATCAAAATTTACTATTAAAGCAAAAAAATAAAATTAAAGATATTGACAACAAATTGCAGTATAAAATTATCAATGCCACGCTGGACGGTCAAGATCTTGAGAGAAACAAAATTTCTGCAATTTTGCATGATCAAGTTAGTGCCATTTTATCTTCTGTAGGACTGCATTTATCGGCATTTGAAAGCGATTTGTCCAAGGAAAAAATTGAAGAACTTGTTAAAACACGAATTCTCCTTAAAGATGCTCATGATAAAGTAAGAGATTTGTCACACGAATTGGTTTCGCCACTTTTAGTGAAATTTGGACTTCAGTTTGCCTTGAAAGATTTGTGTGAAAACAATTCAAACTCAATAATTTTATTTGATTTTCAGTCGAATATCCAAAATGATTTTAGATTTGAAACTGATTACGAAACCAAATTATACTTTATAGTTTCAGAGTTTTTAAACAATGCAATAAAGCACAGCAAGGCTTCAGAATGTTTAGTAAGTTTGGAATTATTTAAAAAACTGCTAGTCATTAACATCATTGATAATGGTATTGGATTCGATATCGATAAAATTACAAGCACCGATGGTTTTGGTATTACTCAAATCAGAGCAAGAATTAAAAATATAAATGGCGATTTAAAAATAAAATCTGGTATTAATCAAGGAACTACAATTACCATAAAAGTAAATATATAATTATTTTATTTCCTTTACTTGTTTTGCAAACAACCATTTCACAAAAAGTTTTTCACCTTCATTGGTTCTAACGGCTTGAAATTTTGGTGTAACTATTGTAGCTATTACAAACGATGTTAAAGGAATCCAATAGCCACTTAATCCAGTATACATACCAATAATATATCGCAAAGGTATAAATAATATGGCAAAACAAATTATTTGATAAACGAATGCCTTGGTTTTTTTACTCATTTTCCTGCGAATTATGGGTTTGAAATTTGGTTCTTTTGCTACCTTCGTACATTTCATACTTGACCAATCGTGCTTCCAGACTTCCATTGAAAAGCTTGATTTTTCGAGAAGGTTTTAATCCTACGAACTTTAAAGCTTCTAAGTTGGCAGTAATAAACCAAGCACTTGTTGCTGGATAACTTTGTTTTAAAGTATCGCCAATTTCTCGGTAAAAACGCTCCATCTCGATATCCAATCTTTCACCATATGGCGGATTAAAAACCATATGCAATGGTCCAGAAGTTTCTTTTTGAGTGTTAAAAAAGTTTTTTTCTGAAATAGTTACATATTCATCCAAATTGGCATTTTTAATGTTAGCAATGGCTTTTTGAACTGCACTCGGTGCTTTATCGAAACCTATAATTTTATAATGAAACTCTTTGACTTTTTTGAGCAATGAGTTTAAAATATTATCAAATAATTCGCTGTCCCAATCATTCCATTTCTCGAATGCAAATTCTTTTCTATTAATATTTGCTGGAATATTGCATGCAATCATAGCAGCTTCGGCCAAAATAGTTCCTGAACCACACATGGGATCCAACAAATCGCCCTGACCTTCCCAACCAGAAAGCAAAAGCATTCCAGCGGCCAAAACTTCATTAATTGGTGCAATATTTGTTGCTGTTTTATAACCACGTTGGTGCAAAGAATTTCCTGAAGTATCCAAAGCAACAGAAACTTGGTCTTTATCTATATGAATATTAATTCTTAAATCTGGAAAATCTTTATCGACACTTGGTCTAATTCCAGATTTTGCTCTAAACTGATCTACAATAGCATCTTTACTTTTTTGAGATACAAATTGCGAATGTTTAAAATAATCTGAATGAACCGTGGTGTCAATTACAAAAGTCTGATTGGTGTTTAAATATTTTGACCAATCGATGCCTTGAATTCCTTTGTATAAATTTTCGTCGCTTTTTGCTCTGAAATAATAAATTGGTTTTAAAATTTTTAAAGCAGTTCTAAGCGATAAATTGGCTTTGTACATAAAACCTTTATCACCAGCAAAACCAACCATCCTGGTTCCCATTTCAACATCTTGTGCGCCAAGCAATGTTAGTTCTTTTGCTAGTATTTCTTCGAAGCCAAAAAAAGTTTTGGCAATCATTTTGAAGTTTTCCATTATAATATCAATGTCAATTACGATAATAAAATCCAAAATTAAACATTTCGAATTGTACCATAATAGTTATTTTTCTGCAAAAATACACTAAATTTGTACTCTAATTACTCCTTTCAAACAGAATTAATGTTAGCATCAGAAAATCTAAACTCTAAAGTCAACAATCATAAATCAGCAAACTGGTTTGCTTCTTGGTTTGACACGCCTTATTATCATATACTTTACAAAGATAGAAACTATCGTGAAGCACAAGTTTTTATGGACAATTTGACCCATTATTTAAATCTTCCAGAAGGTTCAAAAATATTAGATTTGGCTTGTGGCAAAGGGCGACACTCCATTTATTTAAATCAATTGGGATTTAATGTTCTGGGCGCAGATCTTTCAGAGAATAGCATTGCCGAAGCTTCAAAAAATAAAAATAAGTCCTTAGATTTTAAAGTACACGACATGCGTGAGCCTTTTGAGGAAAAATTTGATGCCATTTTTAATCTGTTTACTAGTTTTGGTTATTTTGAAAATGATGCCGATAATTTGACAACTTTAATTGCCATTAAAGATAGTCTTTCTGAATATGGTTTTGCAGTAATAGATTTTATGAATGTGGCAAATGTGATTGCAAATTTGGTTCCAGAAGAAGTGAAAACAGTCGATAATATTGACTTTCACATTAAACGCTACGTAAAAGACAACCACATATTTAAAGAAATTGATTTTGAAGATCAAGGAAATAAATATCATTTTACTGAAAAAGTAAAAGCATTAACGCTTCAAGATTTTGAAAGTATGATGGAGGAAGCAGGTATTTTTTTACTCGATATTTTTGGAGATTATAAACTCAAAAAATACCACAAAATTGAAAGCGAAAGATTAATTATGATTTTTAAATAATGAATTATTTATTACCATTATTTTCAGTATTATTGGGTTTTGGAGTCGCTTTATTTTTAAAACCAAAGAACAAAACCAATTTAAAATTATTGTTGGCTTTTAGCGGTTCATTTTTATTGTCTTTAACAGTAATCCAATTACTTCCAGAACTTTACGAGAGTAAAAATACACATATAGGTATTTTTATAATGGTTGGTATTTTGTTTCAAATCATTTTAGAATTTTTTTCAAAAGGTGCAGAACATGGTCATGTCCATGGTCATGATAAAATAGTAAAAATGCCTTGGACTCTTTTTATAAGCCTTTGTATTCATGCGCTTTTAGAGGGTTTCCCTGTAGGACAACATCATGATTTAGCCGTAGGAATTGCCATTCACCACTTCCCTATTGCAATTATTTTGACAACGTTCTTTTTGGGAGCAGAACTTAACAAAGTGGCACTTTTTATTTTCATGATAAGTTTTGCGATTATGACGCCTTTGGGCACATTTATTTCTGATAGTTTTCCAGTTTTAAATAATTATTATACAGAAATAACTGCTGTAGTAATTGGTATTTTGTTTCATATATCGTCAACAATTATTTTTGAAAGTAGTGAAGGGCATAAATTTAACATTGCCAAAATTTCAATGATAATTTTAGGAATTGGGTTGGCATATTTTTTATAATAGATTATTAAATAATTTAATTTTTAGCTAAATTTGTAAAAAGATAATAATGAAAAATTCAATTTTAGATAGAATTACAATAATTCCTGATGTTTGCAATGGCAAACCTACAGTAAGAGGGCTAAGAATTACTGTAGAAACTATTCTTCAATATCTTTCTTCGGGCGATTCTTCAGAAGAAATAATAAATGCCTATCCATTTCTAGAAAAATTAGATATTCAAGCTTGCATTGCTTTTGCATTAAAAAATTTATCGACTTCCAAAAATGATATTCAACTTGCCAGTTAATTATGAGTTCTGTATTTTTAGTAGATGTAAATTTGCCTAAGTATTTTAGTTTTTTTAATGATACTAATTTTATTTTTGTATCAGATTTAAATCTAAGAATGACTGATACTGAAATTTGGAATTTTGCTTTAGAAAATAACTATATTATTTTAACTAAAGATGTCGATTTTTATAACAGGTTTTTAGTTTGCGAAAAATCACCTAAAATAGTTTATTTTCAATTAGGTAATTTTTCTTTAAAACAGCTTTATCAATATTTTAATAAAAACTGGGATATTATTGAATCAGAAATCGAAAAAAGTAGATTACTAGTCGCAAAAGATAACCATATAGAATCAATACAATAATAAACCGAATGAACTTCACAAAAACGACCGAACAATCTTCAAAATACGAACATTTGGAAAAAATGTCTGTTCAAGAATTGTTATTTAATATTAATAATGAAGACAAAACTGTCGCTTTGGCTGTCGAAAAAGCGTTGCCAGAAATTGAGAAAGTAGTTTCCAAATTAGTTGAAAAAATGAAATTGGGTGGACGATTGTTTTATATTGGTGCAGGAACTTCTGGCAGATTGGGAATACTTGATGCATCTGAATGTCCGCCAACTTTTGGTGTTTCTGCCAATTTAGTTAATGGAATTATAGCTGGTGGCGACACTGCAATTCGTAAAGCCGTTGAAAATGCTGAAGATAATAAAACCCAAGCTTGGGCAGATTTGCAAAATGAAAACATAACGGAAAACGATTTTGTTATTGGTATTGCCGCTTCAGGAACTACGCCTTATGTGATTTCTGGATTAGAAAAATGCAATGAAAATAATATTCCAACAGCTTGTATTACTTGCAATGTTGGAAGTCCGCTTTCAACTGTGGCACAATTTCCAATTGAAGTGGTAGTTGGTCCAGAATTTGTAACTGGAAGTTCCAGAATGAAAGCAGGAACAGCACAAAAATTGGTTTTGAATATGATTTCAACAACAGCCATGATTCAATTAGGAAAAGTAAAAGGAAACAAAATGGTCGACATGCAACTGTCTAATGAAAAATTGGTAGATCGTGGTGTAAAAATGATTATGGGAGAAATAAATGTTTCCTATGGAAAAGCGGCTGAACTATTAGAGGAATTTGGAAGTGTGAGAAAAGCGGTAGATCATTATAACGAATTATAATATTTAATTTCTAAATGTCAACAAACAAACAAATACTTTCCAAAGGAATTAAATATATGGCGTGGTCGTTGCCGTTATATTTCATTGGACCATCAGTAATTTACAATGCTTTTAAAAATCAGCATACTTGGTTGCATTATATTGTATTATCAATTGGAATTATGATATGTTTTTTTGCTATATTTTTAACTTTTAAAGGATTAAAAACCATATTAAATAGTATGTTTGATGGAAATAAATAGCAATTATTTAGAAAGCATAAAAAAGCAATTTCTTTATTACAAAACAATTGCAGAAAAAACAATGGAACAGCTTGAAACTGAACAGTTATTTGAGATTGCCAATGAAAATTCTAATTCCATTGCTACAATTATAAAACACATGTCTGGAAATATGATTTCTCGTTGGACCAATTTTTTGACTACGGATGGTGAAAAAAAATGGCGGAATCGTGATTCGGAATTTATAGAAACCATTGAATCCAAAGAAAGTTTACTTACTATTTGGGAAAAAGGATGGAATTGTCTTTTTGCAGTTATTAATGATTTGAAATCCGAAGAACTAATGACCATTATCTATATTCGAAATGAAGGTCAAACCGTTGTAGAAGCCATTAATAGGCAATTGTCGCATTATCCTTATCATATTGGGCAAATTGTTTTTTATGCCAAAATGCTAAAAAAAACGGAATGGAATAGTTTGTCTATTCCTAAAAATAAATCAAGTAATTATAATGTTGATAAATTTTCTAAAGAAAAAAGTATTAAAAATTTTAATGATGCCGAATTAAATAAACTAAAATAGCCATGATGGAAGTGGAAATTTTGAAGGAAAAAATAATATTATTTTCTTGCTAAAGGAAGCTCCTTTTTGGCAATGTAAAATAAATTATTTTGACGAAAAATTGAAACGTACAGCAGGAATAAGCTCCAAATAAAAAATGAAAAAAATAATAGTAATATTGCCTCTACTCCTATTGCTGGTTTCTTGTTACAATCAAGAACGTAATTGTGCAGATTTTAAAACAGGAAAATTTGAATTTACTCAAGTTATAGATAGTGTGAAAAAAACTTCCACTTTTGAAAGAAAAGAAAATTTACAAATTGAAAATTTTGATGGAAAAACCGATACCGCATCTATTCGTTGGATTAATGATTGCGAATACATTCTCACCAAATTGAATCCTAAAAATCGTGAAGAAAAGAAAGCAATTTCTATGAAAATTTTGACTACCAGCCCAAAAACCTACACTTTTGAATATTCTTTTGTTGGAGAAGACAAAAAACAGAAAGGTATTGTAACAAAATTAGATTAATTTCGTACAACTACTTTAAACACTTAAATTAAACTTTAAAAATGGAATTATTATCGAACCCTGAT
>NZ_JANLVD010000057.1:0-9121 GCF_031363805.1 Flavobacterium sp.
GACCATAAGCCAACTCATAATCTGATCCAGAAATTACGGGCGCATGAAACCTACCTGCAGCTATATTTGTTGCAAAATCGCCAGGCGCTACATTGGTAATGTGAACACCAAATGATTTGGTTTCCATTCGCAATGCTTCCGTAATAATTTCCAATGCACCTTTGGAAGCTGAATAAATACTTCGGTACGGCAATCCCATATAAGCCGCAATAGAGGTAATATTGATAATTAACCCAGATTTTTGAGCTCTCATTTGTGGTAAAACTGCTTTCATGACTTCTATAGGGCCAAAGAAATTGGTTTCGAAGTTATTTTTAATTTCTTCCATTGGAATTTCTTCCAAAGGACCAGTTATTCCAACGCCAGCATTATTGATTACAATATCCAACCTTTTTTCGTTTCTAGTAATTAATGCTACCGCTTTCTGAATGCTACTAACATCTCTGACATCTAAAGCGACTATTGGAAATACAGATTTTTGAACCCTTTCTGGATTTCTACTTGTTCCATAAACAATATAACCTTTTTGGTGCAAAAACTCTCCGATAGATTTGCCTATTCCTGAGGATCCGCCAGTGATTAAAACTACTTTCATTTGGATTTTTAATATTTAGCAAATATACTATTTTAAAATATAAAGTTACATTGTAGCCCTGATTGCAGCGAAAACACTTTTGTGAAAGAAAACTATTTTTTGTGGCGTTTGCAAAGCGACCAAAGGAAGCTCTTGCAAGCGGCTACAAAAAAAGGTTTGTGAACAAAAGGTTGTAGAGAAAAGCAGGAACAGCTCCAAAAAAAAATCTTCCAAATTTGGAAGATTAAAAAAAATGGCAAGCGACCTACATCGCACCGCTCAACCACATACCTTTGCTGCGTTCCCACCCTGGAGGAGTTTGCAGGAGCTGGTCGTGTAGGACTTGCCGTTGCAAATATACAATCTTTTTGTATTTTTGCAAGTGCATTGTTTTATATAAAATTGTAATGTATCTTGTAAACATAAAAATATTTAGAATGAAAAAATATAACCTATTCGCTATCATAAGTTTAATTTCAGTTTTTAGTAATTGTACGGGCGACAAAAAAAAATTATTTTCTTTTGATGAGACCAAATTTAAGTTGATACTAACAACCGATGACGTTGTTGGACTGAAGCTAAAAAATGAAAAGGGAAAAACTATTGATTCTGTATTGTATTTTAACGATGATAAAAAAATTGGTTCGGTTAAAGGAAATAGCAAATTTGATTTTGCATTGACTAACGAAAAATTGGGTTACAAAAATTTGAAGGCTATTGTTTATTTTGAAAATGACAGTACTAAAACCGACACCAGAATCGAAGTGGTATCGAGTGTTGAACCCGAATTATTGAAATACACAATCTTGAATACTTATCCGCACGACATTAAAGCCTACACGCAAGGTTTGGAATTTTACCGAGATACGCTTTATGAAGGCACAGGAAACGGGGCTGGAGAAGGAACTGGAATTCGTGGTATTTCGAGTTTGCGAAAAACTGATTATAAGACTGGGAAAGTATTTAAAAAAGTTGAACTTGGTGATGAAATTTTTGGAGAAGGCATTACCGTTTTAAACAATAAGGTGTACCAACTGACTTATAAAAATAATCAGGGTTATGTGTACAATGCTGATAATTTTAAGAAAATAAAAACCTTGCCATACTACAAACAAATGGAAGGCTGGGGTTTGACAAATGATGGTAAAAATCTGTATATGAGCGATAGTACTGAAAATATACATATTATAAATCCTGAGAATTTTAAACTAATACAGGAATTAACAATATATTCTGGATCGACAAAAATTCCTGCTGTGAATGAATTGGAATGGGTAGATAGTAAAATTTATGGCAATATTTATACGAAAAATGCTATTGCGATAATTGATCCAAAAACGGGCGCAGTGGAAGGTGTTTTGAATTTGGTTGATTTAAAAAATAAAGTGACCAAACATCCAGATATTGATGTTTTAAACGGAATTGCTTACAATCCTAAAACAAAAACTTTTTTTGTAACTGGGAAAAATTGGGATAAAATGTTTGAGATTAGAATTGAGAATTAGTTTAATTTTGGATTATAATTTCTCTTCCAAATACAAAATCATTCAACACAAATTTCACGAATTTTCACAAATTAAATTGTTTTGAACAAAAAAAACGAGCATCAGCTCGTTTTTTTTATTACTTTTTCTTTTTGACGGGTTTGGGTTGTACTGCTGAAGAAGATTTTGGAACTTCAAATTTCATAGTTGTGGTATTTAAACTATATTTCGTTTCGTACGATTTGTTTTTTAGGGTAAAATCGCCATCTGGTAGCAATGTGAAAGTGAAGCCTTCGTTTCGGTTTCGCTCTTGAGTTTCGGATGCCGTTCTATTTTTATCAAGAAATACTTGTTCTTTTATATTGGTAGATGTTTGTGTGTTGGTGAACAATTGTGTTTTGGTAGCTGGATTCCAAATTTGTGCGTTTTTTGAAACAATCAATTCTTTTTTTGTACTACTATCATTTGACGTATTTTCTGTCCAAGTAATGCAATACAAAGGCAGTGCTTTTGCTGTAAATTTTTTGATTACACAATCGGTTGGAGTAGCCGTTGACGAAAAAGTTTTTAGTAATAAAGTATCTTTTTTTGCTGTTTTATCTATTCGAAATACATAAAAACTACCTTTTATTAATTCCGCAGTAAGATTGTCGGTTTTTGCAATAATATTTGAAGTTACCACTTTTGCTTTTGAAGATCTTTTCTTTTTTTGGGAATACATATTTCCGCAAAAAAGAAGTAGTAGAAGAAGCACAATTTTTTTCATAATTTTAGTTTATTTGGTTTGACCAATGTACAAAAATATTCCAATTATAGCATAAATGCATATTAAATTTATAGTACTAAAGCATTTAATAACAATTGAGCCGTGGCTTCATTGGTTGCCAGTGGTACATTGTGAACATCATAAACACGAATTAACATATTGATATCTACTTCGTGAGGGTGACTTGAGTTTATGTCTTTAAAAAAGAGAACTATTTGTGTTTTTCATTTGGCAACTCTTGCGGCTATTTGCGGATTGCCACCAATGGGACCAGAAAGCATTTTTTCTACCTTAAAGCCTGCGTTTTTAGCATGTGTACCAGTGGTTCCAGTAGCAATTAAGGTAATGGTTTGGGTATGTAAAAGTTTGGCGTTTTTATTTAGAAAATGAACCATATTGGCTTTCATTCTATCGTGGCAATGATTGCAATTTCCATTATATTGATTTTGGATTTTATTGCTAATAAAGCAATTGTTTAATTTAAAATATGATATTCAATCAACCCATCTATTGGTCTGCGGAGTACTTTTCCAATTTTTATGTTGTGTTTTTCTAAAACTTTATGTAGTTCTTCTTTTAGATAAAATGCTATTGATCCTATAAAATGTACGGGTACATCTTTATAATTATCAAATTGTTTGATGTAGTTTTCTACAAAAGATTCCATTTCTTCATGGATGTATTTTTTGCAAAAATTGGTGTCTTTGTGTTTGATTAAAAACTTAGCAAAAGTTGCTAAATAGGCATTTGGATTGGGTTCTTTATACAAATTATTTTTGACAGGATCTGGCAAAACGTTATAAGTTGTTTCAAATTCTTTGGCCAAATCAGCTGGCATTTTATTGAAATAGTAGCCACGCAATAAATGACGCCCAAAACGGTTTCCTGAACAATCATCCATAGCAATGTAACCTAGTGATTGTACTTTTTGATGCAAAATTGCGCCGTCAAAATAGCTACAATTTGAACCTGTTCCTAAAATGCAGACTATTGCTTTTTCATTTTTTGGCGTAGTTGCGTATACTGCGGCGTAAGTATCTTCATGAACTGAAACTGCTGCTTTAGGGAAATAGGCTTGAAAAACTTCGGTTAAAAAAATTTTCATTCTATCGGTTCCGCAACCCGCTCCGTAAAAAAATAGATGGGTAACCTTACCTTTATTGTGAGAAATATCGAATTTATCATTAAGTCGATGCAATATTTCTTGTTTGTTGAGTACTTCTGGATTAAGCCCAAGGGTTTGTGAGGTGAACAATACTTTTCCAGCATCGTCTATAGAAATCCAATCGGCTTTGGTTGAGCCACTGTCTACGAGTAGTTTCATTTAATTTTAGATTTTAGATTTTAGATTTTAGATTTTTTCTAAAATGCTAAATTGTGATTGTAATGTTTGTTCTAGCCCCGATAGCAATGACAGATTGAAACGTATAGCGGGAATAGCTTCAAAAAAAAATCCCGCTAATTTAAAACTAACGGGACTTTGTAAATATATAAAATTATTTTAAACCTGCAATGTGTACCGATAAATCGATCAGTTTGCTTGAGTAACCATATTCGTTATCGTACCAAGATACTATTTTGAAGAAAGTTGAGTTGAGTCCAATTCCTGCTTTTGCATCTACAATTGAGGTGCGTGGATCGGATACGAAATCTTGGGAAACTACATCGTCTTCAGTGTAACCTAAAATTCCTTTCATGGTTGTTTCTGAGGTATTTTTTATAACTTTCATGATTTCTTCGTAAGTGGTTTCTTTGGCAACTTTTACGGTCATATCTACTACAGAAACATCGGCAACTGGCACACGTAATGACATTCCTGTTAGTTTTCCATTTAATTCTGGGATAACTTTCCCCACGGCTTTTGCGGCTCCAGTTGAAGCTGGAATAATATTTAATAAGGCTGCTCTACCACCACGGAAATCTTTTTTTGATGGTCCATCTACAGTTAATTGTGTAGCCGTTGTTGCATGAACTGTGGTCATTAAAGCTTCTACAATTCCGAAATTATCATTGATTACTTTCGCCAATGGTGCCAAACAATTGGTTGTACAAGAAGCGTTTGAAACAATTTTGTCATTTGCAGTTGCTTTTTCATGGTTTACTCCCATAACAAACATTGGCGCATCTGCCGATGGTGCAGAAATAACTACTTTTTTTGCTCCACCATTAATGTGAGATTGGGCAGTTTCTAAAGTGGTGAAAATTCCTGTGCATTCTGCAACAACATCTACTCCAACTTCGTCCCATTTTAAAGTTGATGGATCTTTTTCTGCGGTTACTCTAATGTGTTTGTCGTTTACATAAAGTTTACCGTCATTTACTTCTATTTTTCCTGCAAAACGACCGTGAACTGAATCATACTTTAATAGATAAGCCAGATGATCTACATCCAACAAATCATTTATAGCCACTACTTCTACATTGTCTCTATTGAGGGTTTCTCTAAAAACTATTCTTCCAATTCTACCGAAACCGTTTATTCCTAATTTTACTTTTGACATTTTTATTGTTTAATCGTTAATGCGTTAATTCGTTGATTCGTTGATTTGTTAATGTAAGTTATTCGTGTTTTTTTCGAATAAACGAAAATAAAAATAACCAAATAAACTTTTATGTTGACATAATATCTGAAACTCTTAATAATTCTTTATCAATTTCTGTGTGTCCTTTGATGGCTTGTTCCAATGGTGTCAATGCTACTGCATCGTTCAAAATTCCTACCATGAAATTCGATTTTCCTTCGAGCAATGATTCTACCGCTTTTACACCCAAACGAGAAGCTAAAACTCTGTCGTAACAAGATGGCGAACCACCGCGTTGCATATGACCAAGAACAGATACTCGAACATCATATTCTGGCAAATGCTCTTCAACATAATCTTTGAGTTCGAAAACATTTTTACCAATTTTATCACCTTCTGCAATGACAACTATACTTGAAGATTTCCCAGAAGCTTTGCTTTTTCTTAAAGATTCTAGCAATCTGTCCAACCCCAAATTTTCTTCAGGAATAAGAATTTCTTCTGCTCCTGCTCCAATTCCAGCATTGAGTGCTATGTGTCCAGCATCTCGACCCATAACTTCTACAAAAAATAGTCTGTTGTGGGAACTTGCGGTATCTCGAATTTTATCGATGACTTCGACTACTGTATTTAAAGCGGTATCGTAACCTAAAGTGTGACTTGTACCAAAAATATCATTGTCTATAGTTCCAGGAATTCCCATAACTGGAAAATCAAATTCATTATTGAATATTTCTGCTCCTGTAAAAGTACCATCGCCACCAATTAAAACCAAAGCATCAATTTTCGCATCCACAAGATGTTGGTGTGCTTTTTTGCGACCTTCCACAGTCATAAAATCTTTTGAACGAGCAGATTTTAATATAGTTCCACCTTTATTAACAATATTATTGACAGATCTTGGCCCCATTTCTTTGAAGTCACCTTCAATTAAACCTTGGTAACCTCTATATATTCCTATGCATTCTACATTATGATAAGCACAAGTTCTGACTACAGATCTAATAGCGGCATTCATTCCTGGTGAATCTCCCCCTGAAGTGAGAACTCCAATTTTTTTTATTGTTTTTGACATTGATTGTTATTGAACTGTAAAATTAATAAAGAATTTTGCTATTAAATAAAAGAAATGTTAAAAATTAACGCATTATTGTCATCTCAAACGTTTTCGTTAATAAGTTTTTAATAAACTGTTATCTAATTTGGCTCAGGAATAGTTTCTTCTGGAGTTTTTGGCTTTTCAGTTGCCTTTTTTTGACGCTGTTCTGCGAATTGTATAAATTCTGGAGTTAAATCTGAATCAGGAATTTCGTCTTCCTTTGATTTTTTATTATTGATGACTTTTTTAGAATTCAAAATTTTACGAATTAATTCTCTAAAAGTATTAAAATCTACTTCGTAAGAAATTCCTAGTCCTTGGGTATAACCAATTCCTTCTCCTATATAATTTATATCGTTTTCACGATTAAAAACTCTAGCATTGAGCGATCCATCTTCGTTTAAACGCAATTGAACTTCAACATCTCCAACCACAGCAGATTCGTTTATACCACCAACAGGAACTCCCAATTTTCCATTTATTGTGATTTTGTCACTTATTTGGGTAGACAAAGTAACTCCTACTCGACCTTCAGTTTGTAGTTCCAAATTTCTTCTATCAGCTTGTACATAATTTAATCCAACTTTAAATTTATCATCATCACTAGAAAAAATGTCATCAAACAAACTACTAGCTCTTTCCAGTAAATTTCCTGTAATGGCTGTATCATCCACACCTTTATCACTTAAAAAACTACCAGATGAAAGTAAATAAATAGCTTGCTTTTGGCGAACATCACTATCGCTTAGTTTGTATTCCAATTCAGATTTTAAAACCGAACTTACTGTAGGAAAGGTAATATCGAGCATTGGAACAGGATTTGTTAATTTTTCTGTTAATCGAATGGTGACTTCCGTTGGAATTTTTTTCGTAAAATTTGAATTGTCTAAAATAATCCCTGGATTGGCTTCGGTTTTATAAACGGCTTCCATATTTAAAGTCGCATCAATAGGATCGCCTGCCCAAGTGATTGAACCACCTTCTTTTACTTTGAATTTTTTATCAATAATACCACCATATTTAAAATTGTAGGAACCTTCATACACCTGAAAATCTCCCCACATATTAAATTTTCCTAATGTATTAATTTCCATCAAAATACCACCATATCCACGACCTTTAAGTGCGTGACCCGTATTTTTATCAATAATAACTTCAATTTCAGCATCTTTGGTGATATCTAATTCAAAATTTAATTCCACTCCATTGTAGTTTTTTGATTTTTGATTTTTATCAGTATTTGCAATATCTTTTTTGGATTTGAATCGGATATAATCTTTTTCTGATGTCGATTCTGCATCGCCAATTGGAATTTTGATGGATGTTCCTTTGGCAGATTTAGCATTTACATTGATCACTAAACCATTAATTGGTCCTTTTATAGTGGCTTCACCATCAATAAATGCGGTTCCATAATATAGCGATTCGTCGGAATCTTTTGTGTCCAATGCCACAATTCTATCTGATGATAAATTCAAATCTAGAAACCAATCTGCAAATTTGGTGTGTCGAATTCCACCTGTTAAAAGTCCTGTAGTTTTGTATTTTTCATCAATTAAACCTATATTTCTAAAGGCAAATTCACTTTCGGTGATATCTACAATTGAGTTATTTTCAAAATTATAGTCAACATTCAAATACGGAATTTTCAAACCTGTTTTGTTTAAATACAAACGACCTGTAATTTCGGGTTCTTGCAATTCACCTTCGAACTTTGCAGTTCCAGAGGCTAGCCCTCGAATATCTGTAATCACGGTTCCCCCGAGTGGTCCAAAAGCGGCCAAATTAAAACTATTGAGTCGCAAATTTAAGTCTAGAAATGTTTTTTTGTTTTCGATCATTACATTTCCATCGGCAGAAAATGATTCTAATTCTTTGTTTTTCAAAACAGAATTAACACTAAAATTGGTAAATGTATTGTCGCCTTTTATATCAATATTTAATTTACCTAAATCAAATTTATTAATACTTAAACTATCAATAGACAAAGATGATGAAGGTTCGTAAATTGATTTATTTTGTTTAAAACTAATTTGTCCATTCACTTTTCCTTTTAAATTCAAACTGTCAATAGAAGGGGTAATTTTATCAATATTTACATCTTTAAATGACAATTCTAAATCTTTATAAGTAGAGTCTCGCAACACACCCATGAGTTCCATAGCTTGGTTTTCATGAGTCATTGCAATTTTTTCTATAGAGAAATCTGTTAATTTTTTATTAAAAATAATTTTGTTGTCTTTGCTGTCATTTTCATTAATAAACCACAAATAGTCTTTAAAATTTACTTCAGATTTTTTAATTCCAACGACACTATTATTGTCTTTATTAATAGTGTGGTACATATTCAAATTGTAAAAATCATTTGCTTTTTTGCCGCCTTTAAATTCAGATCTAAAAAACAATGTATCGTTTGCAGTTACGTTGATTAAGGTGAAATCTGATACATTATAATATTTAGTTTTAATGCTATCCATTTCAACGTAAGCATTGTATAATGGATTTTTATTATCAATTTCAATATTTACATTGTCAAAATAATTCTGATAAACTGTAATATTTGGAGACTTAAAATTAAATTTAAATTCATCATTATCTGAATTTATATTTCCTTTCATGACGGTATTTTCCCCAAGAGATATTTCAGGCAAAAATATTTCAATTAATTTATTGTAA
>NZ_JANLVD010000060.1:0-3414 GCF_031363805.1 Flavobacterium sp.
ATCCAACATCGGGAGTTAATGCTGCTTGTTTGTATAAATCATTGGTTGCGTTTAGGTAACTCATAATATATTTTTGTAATAATAAAGTTTAAGTCTTAAGTAATTCTTTAAAAATGGTAATCATTTTGGGCTCAGCCTGACCGGCTAAAGATATAATTTCAGGAATATTCACTGGTTTCAAATTTTCAGGATCACATTCATCTGTCAAAACAGAAATTGCCAAAACTGGTAGATTCAAATGATTGGCAACAATAACTTCTGGAACGGTACTCATACCAACAGCATCGGCACCAATTATTTTTAGATATTTGTACTCAGCTTTGGTTTCCAATTGAGGTCCAACAACTGCTGCATAAATTCCTCTATGCAAAATGATATTGTTTTTTGATGCAATCGCAATAATTTTTTTTCGTAAATTTAAATCATAAGGTTCGCACATGTCGGTAAAACGTTCGCCAAAATCAGATACATTTTTGAATGCCAATGGTGATCCGCCTTGCAGATTGATGTGATCTTCCACCAACATTAGTTCGCCTTTTTTGAAGTTTAAATTAATGGCACCAGAGGCGTTTGAAATTAATAAAGTTTGAATTCCTAATGCCTTTAAAACCCAAATAGGAAATGTAATTTCTTGCAATGAATATCCTTCATACAAATGAAAACGGCCTTGCATGACAATTACTTTTTTATTTTCTAAAGTTCCATAAATTAATTTTCCAGAATGAAACTCTACTGTTGAAACAGGAAAATTTGGAATTTCGGAATAATTAATCTCTTTTTCAATTTGTATATGATTCACCAATTGTCCTAATCCTGTTCCAAGCACAATGCCATATTCTGGATTGTGAAAACCTTTTTGGATTAAAAAATCGGTAGTTTGTTGTAATGTTTGTAATGTCATTTTATCTGCTTTTTTAATCTTTCAATCCTTCAATTATTCAATCTTCAATCCTCTAATCCTTCAATCCTTCAATCCTTCAATCTTTAAATCTAAACTAAATATTTCTGAAAAACTTCTATATTCTTTATATCATCAATAGTATCAATATCGTTTTTTGTGTCTAATAAATGCACTTTATAGTTCTTAAGATCATTTAAAGTATCCTTTAAAACTGTTTCTGTACTCCATCTTTTATTTGAAAAAATGTTTGCTGGAATATTTTTTAAACCTAGTAAATAATAACCACCATCTTCAGCTGGTCCAATAACAACATCATTATTTTCGAGTTCATGGAATGCTATTTCAATATCTGATATCTCCAAATCGTGTAAATCTGTTCCAATAATGACAATTTTTTTAAAGCCGTTTTCAAAACCATCAGCGAAAGCATTCTTCATTTTTTCGCCCAAATCAATTCCAGATTGTAATGCTTTTTGATATAAATTGTTATCCCAAATATCATTTTTAATGATTTCTTCTGAATACAAAACCCGACGCGACGCTTCAACATTTGATGCAATTTCTTGTGTATGTTGCAATAGAAATTTATAGATTTCTAGAGTTTTTTCATTGCCAATGGAAGCTGCCAAACGTGTTTTTACTTTGCCTAACTCAGGATTTCTTGTAAATATGAGTATTAAATTATCTTCCATAAATTAAGCTACTGCTCCTTGACAACTGCTTCCTGCTCCAGCCGTGCAACCATAGCAATGTTGAGAAATGATAATATCTCGGTTGGTCAAATTCTCTTCGTTAAACTGAGAAATATGATTTTCAGTTGAGGCTACTTTCAATCCAAGCATTTGATTGAAATCGCAATCATATAAAAATCCATCGTAACTTACTGATATCGTATTGGTACACATTACGTTTTGAACCGCTTTTGGATTGTAAGCTTCCACCAAGGCATACATATAATCTTCGTAATTATCGGAAGCTATCAAATAATCTAAAAAACGAGAAATTGGCAAATTGGTAATGGCAAAAAGATTGTGAAAATCTATGTTGAAATCTTCTTTTAATGATTTTTTGAAATCATTTTCCAAAGCTTTTTGATCTGTTGGCAAAAATGCTCCTGAAGGATTATAAACCAAGTCAAGTTTTAAATGGTTTCCTTCTTTTCCATAACCTACTTCATTGAGCATCTGCAATGCTTTTATAGATTTATCGAAAACACCATCACCCCGTTGTTTGTCGGTTTTTTCTCTTTTATAATAAGGTAAAGATGATACAACATGTATATTATGTTTTGCGAAAAATTCGGGCAAATCGTTGTGTTTTTTGTTGGCTAAAATGATGGTCAAGTTCGAACGAACAATAAAATCTTGAACACCCAGTTTTGATGCTTCTTCAACAAACCAACGGAAATTCGGATTCATTTCTGGAGCACCACCAGTTAAATCTAGTGTGTGAACATTTGTGTTTTTAATAACATCCAAACATTGTTGCATGGTTTCCAGAGTCATGATTTCTTTTCGATCTGGACCAGCATCTACATGGCAATGTGCACATACTTGATTGCACATATAACCTACATTTATTTGAAGAATTTCAATTTTTGATGGACGTAGCGGAAACTGATTGGATTGTTTTATTTTAGCAGCAAAAGTGGGCAATGAACCGTTTTTAAAAATTCCGTTGGATAGAATTTCTAGTTGTTTCTCTGTTTGTGAGAGTTCATTGTGTCTTGCATGTAAGGATTTTAATAACATATTTTCAAAAATAGTGGAATTAATCAATAACGTAAAATCAGATTTACCTTAAAAGTTATCAATTTTACATGGATAATTTATCATATTTATTCATCATTTGAACGCTATGAACTAGTGTGGCTCCACCACGAATGGCGGCTGCCACATGAACAGCTTCCATCATTTCTTCTTTGGTTATACCACGTTGCAAACCGTCGCCTGTGTATGCATCGATGCAATACGGACATTGTACCGTGTGCGATACTGCCAAAGCGATTAATGATTTTTCTCGAGCTGTCAAGCTTCCTTCTTCAAAAACTTTACCATAATATTCAAAAAATTTTGAACCTAATTCGGCATTCCAATCTGATATTTTTCCAAATTTTTTTAAGTCGGCTGGATCGTAGTATGTTTTTTCCATTTTATTTTGTTATTATTTTATTTCCTTTCAAAAGATATTCACTCCATTCTTTTGAAAATGCGTGAACATTTTCTGTCGGTTTTTGTTCAGAATCTACAACTTCTTGATTTTGATTTTTCCATTCAAAAATACCGCCATAAAGATTGTATACATTTTTGTAACCTAATTTGAGTAATTTCTCTCCTATTTTTTCACTCCGAATACCAATCGAACAATATACGACAATGGTAGCATCTTGGTTTTTGTAATCTTGTATTATTTTTTTTGAATTAAAATTATTATAACCTACAAAATTTGCGTTTTTTAAGTGACTAACTTCAAATTCATTTTTTTCTCTAGCATCTAAAATAATGATATTTTTT
>NZ_JANLVD010000068.1:0-13077 GCF_031363805.1 Flavobacterium sp.
TGGTCATGCGCTAGCCGCGTGTGCGGCGCTGGAAATGCGCAGCAGCGATGACTGGTATACCGCTGCCGCGCCAACTACTTGTTTGCTCACCGATTTTGACGCGGTGCTGATGCGGACCGACCCGCCGGTTGACACCGACTACTTGCTGGCGACACGACTCCTGGACGTAGCCGTTGCACAGGGCGTGCGTGTGTTGAATCGCCCGTCTGCGCTGCGCGATACAATGGCATCATGCCGCTCTGCCCCAAGTAACGGGAACCCGCTGCATGACCAAAGACCTCGTTCTTTTTCTGCGACAGTTGGCGCGACAGCCGGTTCAAACCTCGGCGATTGTGCCATCATCAACCTTTCTCGCCCGCGAAATGGTTGCAGGCCTTGGCCCTGACAGTGGTCGGGTGGTGGAGTTCGGCCCCGGAACCGGCGCGTTCACCCGTGCGATTTTGAAGCGGGGAGTGAGACCGCAAGATCTGGTGCTGATCGAGATGAACAAAATAATAAATTATATTTTTTTCGATGGATTAAAAATCCATTTTGTAACTAATCAATACAATGATTGGCTAAGCTCAACGGATTTTTCTATTTGGGGTAATTCGTATGTAGAAGTAAATAATAAAATGATATTTATTATTACGGAAAATGTAAAAACATTATCCACTTTTAGTCACTTTAACAAAGAGAACCTCAATATATTAGCTAAGCAATATGAACTAAATATTAAGGAAGAAAATGGTATTTATTATGCTTACACCCCTATTCACAATACAAGACAATTAGAAATTTCAGAAAATGAAAAGTTAATAGTTATTTACTCCATTGATGGTGGAAGAGTACCTGAAAGTATATTTATATATGGGGTTTTTGAAAAATAATCAAAAGTTTATTTTATTTGTCTTGTCCTGAAATAGGTTTACACATTAACGTTAATAAAAATGAATAAAGTTAAAAATTTTTCAGGACGTTACAGCAGGTTTTTGGTTGCAACCATTGGTTGCAATTTGGTTGCAATTTGGTTGCAACAGTTAGTTTTTTTTGGTTGCAACCAATGGTTTTTTTGGCTGTAACCTTTGCGTTTATTGGATATACATTAGTTTTTTTTAATATCACAATACCAAATAAATTTTATTTAAAGTGTAAACTTTTTTCAGGACGATACAATTAGTGCAGAACAAGACACATCAATCTTAACTGTACAAATTCCATATTTTATAATGTAAATAATAAGGCAACTGTTAATACAATATAAATTTTTATCTGTTTAATTCGGTTTGTATTATTTTCAACAAAGGTGGAATTTTCATAAATATAAGTCCATTTTACGTTAAGGTAACGTTAGAATAACGAATAAATTTTCTGAATTTAGCAAAATTAGATTTTAATTTTAGTCACTGTTTATCAGTTTACAAAAAACAAAACTTCGTTTTTTGTGATACATCAAAATAAAAAGATCTCTTTTATTAAGTTTTTATAAAATTTTGAGCAGAAATAATTTCAAATTTATTATTACTAATTTTTTTATTTTGGAGCTAACTTACTAAAGTATTCTAACATTTGATATGCATTATCATAAGTCGTTTTTCCAATATAATTCAAAAACATTCTTTCGGTTCCATGTGCCGTGATGTTCATTAAAATGGGGGTTGGAATGCGACCATAAAAGTTCGTAGCAAATGAGCGTCTACAAACATGGCTACTAATTACTTTGTGTTTTGGAAAAACACCTTTAACTGTTGGACTATTTGCCTTTAATTTTTCACGTCCGTTTGTTGGAATATTTATTTCTGCAATTTGACAAACTTCTTTAATATATTCATTAAATCGAACCAACGAAATTTTATAAGGCAATCCATTAGTTAGTATTTCCAATGCTTCGGGAAGTAGCGGAATGGCAACAAGCTTTCCTGTTTTTTGTTGTTTCAATTCAATTATTTTCATTCCATTTAATTCTTTTATATTTTTTTCGGTAATGTTTAATAAATCTCCACCACGCTGTCCAATTAAACAACCCAATAATAGCCATTTCCGTGCATTGTTTAATGATTCTCTCTTTAATATTGTGTCTTTAATGGCTTGTTGTTCATCATCATTCAAAAAAACAATATCTTCTGGAGCTTTGCTTTCTGAAAGTCCCTTTACGCTTTTAATTTGTGTTGATATTTCAATATCATTTTTGGAAGCATCAAGGCAAATTGTCTTAATATTTGCAATGTTTTTGCCTACATAGTTTACAGAATATCCTTTGTCAAATAACCAAGTTTTATATTTTTCTACAAATGATAAATTTATATCTTTTAGAAGTATACTTTTGCTTTTAAAAATTTCTGTTTCATATCTCAAAATAGTATTTTTAAATAACTTCAAATTTTGGATACGACCTTTGCTCAAACCCAATTCTTTTTTAGCATTTTGTTTATAATTTGATTCGTCTATGTATTTTTGAATATAGGTGGTTAAAACGTCCAATTCTAAAACAGGCACTTTGTTATTGAATAAATCAATTTGAAGCATTAACCATTCTCCCGTAAGTTCAATCCCCTTACTTACAGAATCATTGTAAGAGTTATTTAAAAAAATAGCAAGTTTTTCTAGTTTTGATTTGAGTACTTTCAAATCTTCTTTTCCAGTTTTTGATAATGCTTTATCTTCGCTCCAATCTTTAGCATTAATTACATAACCAGTTTTTCGTTTTAAAACTGTTTTT
Source organism: Flavobacterium sp. (assembly GCF_031363805.1). Taxonomy (GTDB): domain Bacteria; phylum Bacteroidota; class Bacteroidia; order Flavobacteriales; family Flavobacteriaceae; genus Flavobacterium. The sequence goes on from NZ_JANLVD010000068.1 coordinate 2,699, forward strand.
CTATCAATTGAATAACGAACATAAATGTTTGAAGTTTCACTTTTGCTTTGAAGTAAGTATTTTATAGTTGCCATTTATTTATATTTGATAATACAAATGTAAAAATAAAAACAACTTAGTAAACTTTTAGTCAACAAAAAGTGAATTTTTATCAATTTAAATCTATTTAAATAAATGTAATTTCCTAAAAAGCCTTTATATATAATGGTTTAAGGAGTAATTGGATTGAATACAATTTAAGGGTATTGTCCCTGACTGGGTCACAAGCTCTGCATTTTTGCAGGGCTTTTTTTATAAATTATGTTTTACACTTACATTTTACGCTCAGAATTATTGGCAAAATACTATATTAGTCATACTTATGATAATTTAAATGAAAGGTTGAGAAAATATCTATCGAACCATTCAGGTTTTACTTCAAAAGCATAGGATTGGGAAATTGTTTGTTCAGAAAATTTTTTAACAAAAACTGAAATTTACAAGAGAGAATTGGAAATCAAAAAATGGAAAAGTAAATTAAGGATTCAAAAATTAATATCGGATAATTTAGATTTAGATAAATACAGCATCCCGATTTTTAATCGGGAAGGTTTCAGGTTCGAATCTCAATAGTCCACAATTTTAAAATTTTTTGAGAAATCAAAGAATTTTTTTGTTATAAATATTTCTTACTTTAGTAAAAAATAATCTATAATGAAAATAGTTAAATTAGCTCTTATTTCAATAATAATTAATAGCAGTATTTCTGCAAGTTCACAAAGCATTTTAAGTAATAAAATAGAAATCAACGATACTACCTTTGTTAATTTAACAGATTATAATAAAGACTTTGTCTTAGATATGAAATATGCTACGACTGATAATTTTTTAAAAGCTAAAGTTTATGATTGTCAGGCTTGTTTTTTAAGGCTTAAAACTGTAAAAAATTTAATTGAAGCTAATAAAGAATTCAACAAAAAAGGATTAAAAATAAAAATTTTCGATTGCTACAGACCGCTTGATGTACAGAAAAAAATGTGGGCTATTGTTTCAGATCCAAACTATGTTGCCAATCCAGCAAAAGGATCTATTCATAATCGTGGTGGAGCGGTAGACATTACCTTAGTTGATAAAAATGGAAAAGAGCTTGATATGGGAACTATATTCGATTTTTTTGAACCTGAATCCAGTCATTTATTTAAAAAACTTCCATCGAAAGTTATTAAAAACAGAAAATTATTAAAAAAAGTTATGCTGAAACATCATTTTGAATCATTCGATTCAGAATGGTGGCACTATAATTTGGAAGGTTCAAAAAAAGATAAATTATCCAATTTTAATTGGGATTGCAATTAATTTTCGATACAAGAAAAATTATCTATAAAAAAATTCTCTGGGCTAAAAATGCTTCCGCTAATTTTTTCTGAAATTAATTGTTTTGGTAAAATATAATCTATTGTTTCCGAAGCAAATTTTATACGCATCATAATGATTGGATATTTTTTTATGGCTTCAAAATCATCGTTTCTAAACAAAAAATTGGCATCTAGCATGCGATTATTTAGCTTTTCAGTTTCGTTATACAATAAATTATCACACTGACTTTCATTGGAATTTAGGAAGGTATAAATTTTACCATTCGATAGTTGAAAATAAATTTTAGAATTTTTATCCAAGCATTTTGGAGCAATAAAATCAGTACTTTTTTGTATAATTTGTAGGTTTAATAGAGGCACATTATTATCTGAAATTAAAGATAAAAAAATCAATTGTGCTGTATTTCCAAATACTCTTTCTTGAACAAGGCAACTAGTGGTTTCTTTGAGCGTTCCTATGGAATCTGTAACATTTACAGAATATTCGCAAGGATTTTTTTGTGCAAAAATAGCAGTTTGTATTGTAAAAAAGAGAATAATAATTTTAAATTTCATTGGGTTTAAATTTTGGCGCAAAGTAACACAATTTTACGATTATTTGCATCAGTTGTAAAAAAAGTATACACATTTCCACCATCTTTTATTTTCCATTTTTTTCTAATGTTTTCAACTGTTTCTGGAAAATTTCTAATTGTAATATTTGCTTTTGTATTTTCTAAAAATCGTTTCATTTCAACTTTGTTGCACTCAAAATGATTTTCAATTTTAAAAATTCGACCAGGAAATTCAATAATTTCGTCTGATGTGTATAAATGTGAGTGCTGATGTAATTTTTTAACTTTGAATTTATCTGATATTATGTTGAAAGCACCAGATTTTAAAATAGCCGAATTTGGTTCATAAATATAATTTTTTGGTTCAGAGTATGTTTTGCCAATTGGTTCTGTATTTAAAACAAATTCAAATTTTTCTTCATGATTTTTATTGAAATTAATAGTTTTAATAAAAATTTCAGCGTTATAATTTTTTTCTATTTCCCAAAGTATTTCTTTTACTTCGTTGTTTACTGCAACTATATGAATTTTTTTTACATTTTTTAATTCACCCAAACCAGCCGAAATATCAAGTATTGGTGCGGTTTTTATTAAAATATTTTTGGTGTACAAAAAGTATTTTTCCAGAAGTTCAGGAACATTCGGTTGGCAATCATGAAGCATAAAAACTTTACCTTTTGCATCACTTCTTCTTGAAGGATCTATGTAAATCCAATCGAAATTTTGAACCAATTTTTTTAGTGTTTCTAAACTATCACCAAAAACGCAAGTAATATTTTTTTGATTTAAAATTTCAAAATTATGTTTTACAATTTCAGAAAGTTCCAAATTCATTTCACAATGTATGATTTGATTTATTTTTTTTGAAAAATAAAAATCATCCACACCAAAACCACCTGTTACATCAATTAAACTTTCTCCAGAAACAATATTCAATTTGTAGTTTGCAGTAATTTCGGAAGATGTTTGTTCTATTGAAATTTTACTCGGATAAATAATATTTTCTGAATTAAACCAAGTTGGTAATTTATTTTTTGCTTTTATTTTCGCAGCTATTTGGCTAATTATTTCTATGTAATTAAATTCTGAAAATGGATTTTTCTGCAAAGCAAGATTAATAATATTGGCTTCGATATTTCTATTAATAAAATCTTGGATTTCAGTTTTTAAAATGTACTTGGGAAACATTAAAGATCTTTAGTAATTATTTTGACTACTTGATTTTCTGGGAAAAATTCTTTAGAAATAATTTTTAACATCGTATAAAAAGGAATTGCAACAATCATTCCCATAATTCCAAACAGAAAACCTGCAATAAGTGTGATTAGAAATATTTCAAGAGGATGAGAATTCACACTTTTTGAAAAAATAATGGGTTGAGAAACATTATTATCAATAATTTGAACTATCCAAAATCCTAACAATACATACAAAGTGGTTGGAATAATATCATTTTGAAAATCGCCATTCAAATTTCCAATCATTGTTAAAACAGCTGCTACAACTGATCCAATAAGTGGTCCAATATATGGAATAATGTTGAGGATGGCACACAACAATGCAATTACAAATGCATTGGCAACCCCAAAAATAAGTAATACAATAATATATAATACAAATACGATGGACAATTGTATTAGCAAACCAATAAAATATCTGCTTAGCATATGATTGGTTTTTTCAAGAGAGTTTAGTATTTTTTCTTCATGGTTGTCTGGTATGATTTTTTTTAAACCTTTTAGAAAAATTAATTTATCTTTTAAAAAAAAGAATGTAATAAATAATACTGATGCGAGCCCCATTCCGAAACTACTTAATGTCGCTAAAACAGAATTCAAAAAATTGGGTATAAAATTAAAATTTAATTTTGAAGTCAATTTTGAATCTTTTAATAGTTTGGAAGAATCGATATTATGATTGGTCAAGTAGGCTTCAAATTGACTTGTTAAATCGGTTATATTTTTTTCTATAGATTGAGTATTTAATAGTGATAGACTCTCAATTTGAGAAATAATCAGCGGTACAAACATCATAATAAAACCTACAAAAATCAAAATTAAAATAAGCATGGTAAATACAACTGCAAGATTGTTTTTAAATTTTAATTTTGTTTTAAAAAATTCCAATAACGGATTGGTAATCAACGTTAATATTAATGAAACTATCAAATAAATTATAACAGATTGTATTTCGTATAAAAATAATAGTAATAAAGCAATTCCAATAATGCTAGCTATTGATCTTAAAATTCCGTTTGCAATAATTTTTGATGTCATCCCTAAAAATTTTAGAAAACGAATATAACAAAAAAACTCGCCATATAGGCGAGTTTTAAGTATTCTTTAGTAAATTATCTGAATGAAGCTCTTGAGCCACCCGCTAAAAATATAGCAGACATTCTAGCTTTTTGACCATTTGAGAACATATACATTCCTCTATCGTCTGTGTAATCCATATAATTCATATACATTTCAAGTGGTGTACCTGAACAAGTACTTCTTAAACCTACAGCAGGAACTCCACCATTTGGAGAATCCATAGTTGGTGTATCTGAAACTAAATCTGATCCACAATTTGCATCTCCCCAAATGTGACGTAAGTTCATCCAGTGACCTACTTCATGAGTTGCAGTTCTTCCTAAGTTATAAGGATAAGATGCAGAAGATGAGCTAGTAACACCTGTGTATTTAGAGTCGATAGCTACACCATCAGTTGCAGATGAACCTCCAGGAAATTGTGCATAACCTAAAATTCCTCCACCAATTGTACAAACCCAATAGTTTAGTTTTGTAGTTGGAGATGTTGCGGCCAAACCACCTGATGCAGCTTTTTTCATTGCATCATTAGTTCCCCATGAAGTTTTTGTAGTTGATTTTCTGATTACTTGATCTAGAACAAAGCTAATTTCAACATTTGCTTTTATTGAAGAATAAGGATTGTTTGCAGTATTGAAATCTGAATTTAATGCATTAAAATCTTTGTTCAAAACATCAATTTGCGTTTGGAGTAGTGCTAATGAAACATTTTCTGCAGTTGTTCTGTACAATACATTGAACACTACTGGAATTTCAATTTTTCCATTTACTATACGACCATTTGTAAGAGCGTCCGATGTAAAAGCTTCAATTTGTTGCATTTTAGCTGCTAATTCAGGGTTGTTTTTTAAATTTTCTTTTAACACGTCGTTTGAAGCACATAATCTAGCGGATGCATTTACAGCAACTTGTGTTTGAGATTCTGGAATTCCTGCTTCTTCATTTTGACATGAGAACATAAAAAATAATACTGAAGCACTTAATAACAATTTTTTCATAATTTGGTTGATTTGGTTGATAATATGTTAATTTATAACTAATTTCTTTGGCAATAATATAACAAAATATATTATTTGCAAAATAATTGATAACATTTATTAAAATATATTATCAAAACCATTTAAATCAAATTGTTAATAACTCTGCCAATATGTTTTAAATATGACAATTAGAGAATAATCTTATGTTGAAAAAATAATATTTAAAATAATAAATATTTTTAAAAATACTTAAAAAAAACTACTATGTTTATTAAAATTTGCCAAAAGAAGGTTACATAAATGTGTATAATATAAAATAATTAATTATTAAAAACGAAATTAAGAATATTGGCTCCCATTTTCAAAGCTTTTTCTCGTACTTCTTGTGGATCATTATGAATTTCAGAATCTTCCCAGCCATCGCCCAAATCACATTCGTAAGTATAAAGTAATACCAATTTATTATCTACAAAAATGCCAAACGCTTGAGGCCTTTTTCCGTCGTGTTCGTGAATTTTTGGTAATCCATTGGGAAAAGCATTTGGTTTTTGAAATATAGGATGCGTAGTAGGTATTTCAACCAAATCGATATTTGGAAATATTTTTTTTATTTCTTTTTTAATGTATTGATCCAACCCGTAGTTATCATCTATATGCAAAAATCCTCCTGAATATAAATACTTATTAAGATTTTCAACTTCCAATTCGTTGAAAAAAACATTTCCATGACCTGTCATGTGTATGAATGGATATGAAAAAATATCTGGACTTCCAGCAGAAACTGTGGCTGGTTTTAATTTTATTTTGGTATTTATATTTTGATTGCAATATTTGATTAAGTTTGGTAATGAAGTTGGATTTACATACCAATCGCCACCTCCAGAGTATTTTAACAATGCAATTTCTTGTGAAAAACTACTGCTAAAACAAAATAAAATTAAACCTATATATAATGCTCTCATAATAAATCTATCAAAAATCATTTTATTCATTTGTAAAAACAATACTGTGGCAAGCAACTATTGCTGCTGTTTCTGTTCTTAATCTTGTATTTCCTAAAGATACAGGAATAAATTTGTTTTCTATTGCCAACTTAATTTCTTTTTCTGAAAAATCGCCTTCTGGTCCAATCAATACAGTATATTTTTCGTTTTTTTTAATATTTGTTTTTAATAATATTTTTTCAGTTTCTTCACAATGTGCAATGCACAAATTTCCATCATGTTGTTTTAATATAAAGTTTTGAAAACTTATGGGGTCATTCAATTTTGGCATAAAAAATTGTAAAGATTGTTTCATGGCAGATTGAATAATTTTATCAAAACGATCTCTATTAATAATTTTTCTTTCCGATCGATCACATATAATAGGTGTAATTTCGTGAATCCCCATTTCGGTAGCTTTTTCTAAAAACCATTCAAAACGTTCATTCATTTTTGTTGGAGCTACTACCAAATGGATATAAAAATTGGTTGATTTATTCGTTTCTATTTGAGTTATTAAAACAGTGCATTTTTTTTCGGAAGACAAAATAATTTTTGTAGTAAATAAATCCCCTAAACCATTAGTCACATATAAAATATTTCCTTCGGTTTTGCGTAAAACTTTGACTATGTGTTTGCTTTCTTCTTTATCAAAAGAAAATTCGCTGTCTTTTGGACTAATATTTGGATTGTAAAATAATTGCATTTTAAAATTCTATTCTTGCTTTCGCAACCACTGAAGCATTATTAAATTGGTTTTCTAAAAACTTGTGGTAACCCACTATTCCTATCATTGCGGCATTGTCTGTTGTATATTCGAATTTTGGAATAAATGTTTTCCAACCCAATTTTTTCTCACTTTCTTTTAATGTGTTTCTAATTCCAGAATTTGCGGAAACCCCGCCACCAATAGCAATTTGGGTAATTCCAGTCTGTTTTACTGCCAATTTGAGTTTTTCCATTAAAATTTCAATAATAATATTTTGAATAGAGGCACAAATATCGTTCCTATTTTCTTCAATAAAATTTTCATTTAAAATTACATTATTTCTAATAAAATATAGAATTTGGGTCTTCAACCCAGAAAAGCTAAAATCTAAATTAGGAACTTTTGGTTTTGTAAATTTAAAAGCTTTGGGGTTGCCCAACTGTGCATATTTGTCTATTAAAGGTCCGCCAGGATAAGGAAAACCTAATATTTTTGCACTTTTATCGAAAGCTTCTCCTACCGCGTCATCTGTAGTTTCTCCAATAATTTCCATATTAAAAAAACTTTTTACCACAACTATTTGTGTATGTCCGCCAGAAATTGTCAAGGCTAGAAATGGAAATTCAGGTTTGTCAAAACCATCTTCATCAATAAAATGAGCCAAAATATGAGCATGCATATGGTTTACAGCAATTAATGGAATATTCAATGCCATTGCCATCGATTTTGCAAAAGAACTTCCAACCAAAAGTGAACCCATAAGTCCTGGCCCTTGAGTAAAGGCAATAGCTGAAAGCTGATTTTTATTGATGTTGGCATTTTTTAAAGCCACATCAATTACGGGCACAATATTTTGTTGGTGCGCTCTTGAAGCAAGCTCGGGAACCACACCACCATACTGTTCGTGAATGGCTTGTCGTGCCACTATATTCGATAAAACTTTATTATTTGATAGTACAGCTGCTGCTGTATCATCGCAAGAACTTTCGATAGCAAGAATATAAATTGGTGCTTTGAGCATAAAAGGCATAGATTTTGCGTTATATTTGATAAACCGATTTAAAATTTATAATTTTACATCGAACCCCAAAAATATAGATTTTTTAGTCAAATCTACACTTTTTAATAGCATTTACCTTTTGGAAAATAATTTTGTTGAAAGAAAATAAAAAAAATACAGTTTTTAAAAAAATTAGAAGAATTATATTATTTTTCCTTTTTGGAATTGTTTTGTTATTGCTAGCACTTGGTATTATTATTTCTTTGCCATCTACCCAAACCAAAATTGCACAGTATGCCACAGCACAGTTAAATGCTAAATATGGAACAGATATTAATATTGATCAAGCTTCCATAAGTATTTTTGGCGGACTTAAACTCAAAAAAGTTTTGGTTAAAGATTATAAAAAAGACACTCTTTTTTATGTAAATAGATTAAAAACCAATATTCTAGATTACAAGAAATTAATTGATGGTGATTTGACTTTTGGAGAAATTAGGTTGGATGGATTCGATTTTAATCTAAAAAACTACAAAGGTGATAAAGATTCAAATTTGGATAGATTCATAGCATTATTTGATGATGGAAAACCTTCAAAATCTAAAAAAAAATTCCTACTTACCGCAAAAGAAGTTTATTTAACCAACAGTCATTTTAATGTAACAGATGAAAATTTAAGCGCTCCAGAAATTTTAAACTTATCCAAACTTAACGCGCACACTTCAAATTTCAAAGTTTTGGGGCCAGACGTAAATACTAAAATTAATAGAATGTCTTTCGTGGAGCAACATGGATTGATAGTCGAAAACTTGCAATCAAACTTTACTTATACCAAACAAAATATTTTATTAGAAAATTTGATTTTGAAAACTCCAAATTCAAACATGGAAGGCTATGTTGCGCTAAGATATAAAAGAGAAGATTTTAAAGATTTTAATAATAAAGTTATGTTTGATGTAAAACTTGACAAAGCTCAAATTTCATCAAATGATTTAAATCTTTTTTATAATGAATTTGGTCAAAACAAGGTCTTTGATATTAGAACTAAAGTTTTAGGAACTTTAAATAATTTTTCCACCATCAATTTAAAATTGAGCGATAGTGATAAAACTGTCATTGTAGGAGATTTGACTTTCAGAAACTTATTGTCAAAAAACAAAAAAGATTTTTACATGTATGGAAATTTTCAAAAAATTTCATCTACTTATTCAAATCTTGTTTCAATTTTGCCGAAATTATTAGGAGAAAATGTTCCAACCACTTTTAAAAAATTGGAAAATTTCAATCTTTCTGGAGTTACAGAAATTACTAATTCTACTATAAAAGCAAATGTTTTATTGAATTCTATTTTGGGCAAAGTAGAAACAAAATTAAACATGACCAACATTAATAATATTGATAATGCTACTTATGTAGGAAATATTAAATTGAATAATTTCAACTTAGGAAAGTTGTTAACTAGAACAGATATTGGCGTTTTGAATTTAGATTTAAATGTTGATGGAAAAGGTTTTACACAGAAATATTTAAATACAAAACTTAAAGGAGAAGTCAAAAGTGTTTATTATAACAAATATAATTATCAAAATATTGTTGTAGATGGAACCATGATTAAAGCTATTTTTCAAGGTGACATTATTACCAACGACCCAAATTTGAAAATGGATTTCGACGGTATTTTAAATTTAAGCAATCAAGAAAAAAAGTATAATTTTCATGCCAATGTTGACTATGCAAATCTTAAAAAACTAAGATTGTACACCAAAGATTCAATTTCAATTTTTAAAGGAGATTTGACTATAAATGCCCAAGGAAATACGATTGACAATCTTCATGGCGAAATTTTTATTAACCAAACATCTTATCAAAACAATAAAGACGCTTACTTTTTTGACGATTTTGAAATAAAATCTTCATTTGATGAAAATAGAATAAGAACCATGACAATAAATTCGCCCGATATTATTGAAGGCAAAGTAGTTGGGAAGTTTCAGTTCAATCAACTTCAAAAATTGGTAGAAAATTCTTTGGGTAGCTTGTATGCAAACTATTCACCAAATAAAGTAAATAAAGGTCAGTTTTTGAAATTTGATTTTAATGTTTACAATAAATTAATTGAAATATTTTTGCCTGAAATATCTCTTGGGGAAAATACCGTCATGAAAGGAAATATAAATTCAGATAATGATGAATTTAAATTCAATTTTAAGTCGCCAAATATTACCGCCTACGAGAATTATTTTGATAATGTAAATATTGAAATTGATAACAAAAACCCATTGTACAATGCTTATGTCGAAATGGATAGCATCAAAACAAAATACTATAATGTATCAGATTTTACCTTAATCAATGTTACTGCAAACGATACATTGTTTTTTAGATCTGAATTTAAAGGTGGCTCCACAATTTGCTTCAATTGTTGTTTGTGGTATGAATATCTCGTCAGTTATTGTTGGTGTCTTCTTTGCTTCAATTTCAAT
>NZ_JANLVD010000113.1:0-8551 GCF_031363805.1 Flavobacterium sp.
CAAGGATTAGAAACTTTAGAAATCAGAATCAAAAAACACAGTGAAAATGCTTTGGCTCTAGCCAAATGGCTGCAAACGCAAAGCGAAGTAGCTTGGGTAAATTACCCTGATTTAGAAACATCAAAATACAAAGAACTTGCCTATAAATATTTACCAAAAGGAAAAAGTGGCATTGTAACTTTTGGATTAAAAGGCGGATTTGAAGCTGCCAAAAAAGTAGCCGACAGCACCAAATTATTTTCACTGGTTGCCAATATTGGCGATACAAAATCACTTATTATTCATCCCGCAAGTACAACGCACCAGCAATTATCTGACGTAGAACAATTATCAACGGGAGTTTCCAAAGATTTGATTCGCCTTTCGGTAGGATTAGAAGATATCGAAGATTTAAAAGCCGACTTACAAGCTGTTTTTGCAACGCTTCCAGTCGAGAAATTTGCCTAATTTTTTTAATTTTTTACCACAGATTTCTCAAATTTCTCAAATCTGTGGTAAAAAATCTCTGTCATCTGCGTGCCAAAAAACATTAAGTACAAGAATCATGCTCAAACAAATCATCATAAATAACTGGAATCTAGAAAACGGAAAATCCATACAGAAGATTCCAATTTTCTATCAAACCTTCGGTCAAACTATTGGAACTGCGCCAGTGGTTTTAGTAAATCATGCTTTGACAGGAAATTCAAATCTCATTGGCGAAAAAGGTTGGTGGAACGATTTAATTGGAGATAGTAAAACAATCGATACCAATTATTCCACCATAATCGCCATTAATATTCCAGGTAATGGATTTGATGGAAATGTAGAAAATTTAATTGATAATTATAGAGATTTTACCATTCGAGACATTGCAACTATTTATTGGAAAACAATTTTCGAATTGAATATTCAAGAATTATTTGCAGTAATCGGCGGAAGTCTTGGTGGCGCAATTGCTTGGGAAATGGCCGTTTTGCAACCCAATAAAATTAAAAATTTGATTCCAATTGCAACCGATTATAAAGCAACCGATTGGATGATTGCCAATGTTTTTTTACAAGATTCGATTTTAAATCATTCTCAAAATCCAATTGAAGATGCACGAACACATGCTATGCTTCTGTACAGAACACCACAATCATTAAACCAAAGGTTTCAACGACAAATAGAAAATCAAAATTATCTGGTGGAAAATTGGTTGTTATATCATGGCGAAACATTAAAAAACCGATTCACATTATCAGCATACAAATTAATGAATTATCTACTAAAAACAAATGACATATCAAGAAATAGAACTGATTTTTTGATTTTATCTAATGAAATTCAGAGCAATATTCATCTCGTCGCTGTCAATTCTGATTTGTTTTTCACACCTGATGAAAATATCAAAACATACAATCAACTCAAAAAAACAAAAGCTAATGTTTTTTATCACGAAATCAATTCCATTCACGGACACGATGCTTTCTTGATAGAGTTTGAACAATTAGCAACAATTTTAAACCCAATTTTTAATACCATAAAACAACAAAATTATGTCAACAATTAAAATAAACGTAGTCCTTTTCGGAATAGGTAATGTCGGAAGCACTTTATTAAATCAGGTTTTAGAAAGTCAACAATTTTTTATAGAAAAGAAAAATATTGAAGTCCGTTTTCCAGTGATTACCAATTCATCTTTGGCTTTTTTTGAAAAAGATGGCATAAAAAATAACTGGGAAGCCAATTTTACAAATGCTTCGATTCCGTATCAAATTAATCAAATTATAGATTATATTAAAAATGAAAATTTAGAAAACGTAATTGTTGTAGATGCAACGGCAAGTGTAGATTTTGTTAAAAATTATATTGCTTTCATTCAAGCAGGCTTCAATATTGTTGCTGCCAATAAAAAAGCCAATACTTTGCATCAAGATTTCTATAAAGAAATACGCCAAAATCTTAAAAAATACGATAAGAAATTTTTATACGAAACCAATGTTGGTGCAGCATTACCAGTGATAAAAACCATCAATGATTTGCATTTTTCAGGTGACAAAATCACCAAAATAAGAGGGGTTTTTTCAGGAACATTAAGTTATATTTTCAATCGGTTTTCAACCGAAGAAACTACTTTTTCAAACATTCTAATCGATGCCGAAAATTTAGGATTAACTGAACCAGACTCTCGCGAAGACTTATCTGGAAAAGATGTTGCCAGAAAATTACTCATTTTAGCCCGCGAAATAGAACAAGAATTTGAATTTTCAGACATTCAAATAGAATCTTTATTATTGCCCAATCTCAACGAAGAAAATACCAAAAAAGAATATCAAAACAGTAAAAAATTATTCGATAAACCTTTTGAAATTGCGAAAATCACTCAATTTGGCACGCACGTGCTGCGATATGTAGGCGAAATTGATATAGAAACCAAAAAACTGCAAGTAAAACTCGTTTCCGAACCAAGAAATTCACCTTTAGGCCAACTCAAAGGCGCCGACAATCTCATCGAAATTTACACGAAAACCTATGGCGAAATTCCCATAATAATTCAAGGCGCTGGCGCAGGAAAACAAGTCACGGCAAGAGGAGTTTTGGCGGATGTTTTACAAATTGCCAATCAAATCAAAATACGAGAAGTTGTATATAATTAATCAAAAGACCTGTAAAATTAAAAGTTACAGGTTTTTTTAGTTCAAATGTTGTTGCAAAATCAAAATCCATTCCGTTACTTTGCATTGTTCATAAACATATTGACTGTTATCACGAAAGCTGGAGGGAATAGACCCGTCGAAAGCTTAGCAACCCTTTACCATAAAGAAGGTGCTACATTCTAACTCGCCTCGGCTTGTACAGATAACCACGAGAATTCTCTCAAACTTTCACATAACATATATATTAAAAAACCCTCATACTGAGCTTGTCGAAGGATTAGGAGCTATTTCCTGCTGTTCGTTGCAATCTTTTTTGTGGTTTTGTCATCCTGAGCTTGTCGAAGGACAAAACCACAAAAAAGGATTTCCACTTCCATCAGGGCTAACGCATTCCGTTTCAAATTAACATTTAGAGTTCATTCAATAAACTCTAAATCTCTAATCTCTATGTAAAAAATATATGTTAAAAATAACCGAAGAAATAAAAAATAGAATCCTAGTTCTCGACGGAGCCATGGGAACCATGCTACAACGTCATAACTTCTCCGAAGAAGATTTTCGTGGCGAACGATTCAAAAATTTTCCACATCCATTAAAAGGAAATAACGATTTATTATCCATAACCCAACCCGAAGCAGTAAAAGAAGTGCATCGAAAATACTTCCAAGCAGGAGCCGATATTGTCGAAACCAACACTTTTTCAGGAACTACAATAGGAATGGCAGATTATCATCTGGAAGATTTGGTTTACGAACTCAACTACCAATCCGCCAAAATTGCCCGTCAAGTAGCCGATGAATTTACCGACAAACCACGATTCGTAGCAGGAGCAATTGGTCCAACAAACCGAACAGCATCCATGTCGCCCGATGTAAACGATCCAGGATTTCGAGCCATAACTTTCGACGAATTACGAATTGCTTACAAACTTCAAATCGAAGCATTGATTGATGGAGGTTGTGATGTTTTATTAGTCGAAACTATTTTCGATACTCTAAACGCTAAAGCAGCACTTTTCGCCATCGAAGAAGTAAAAGAAGAACGAAATCTCGATATTCCAGTCATGGTTTCGGGCACAATTACAGATGCTTCAGGACGGACATTGTCTGGGCAAACGGTCGAAGCATTCTTAATTTCTATTTCTCATATCAATTTATTGAGTGTAGGATTTAATTGCGCTCTTGGTGCCGACCAATTAAAACCTTACTTAAAACGATTATCTAGAAATACTTCCTTAAACATATCTGCGCATCCAAACGCAGGATTGCCCAATGCATTCGGAGAATACGACCAAACGCCACAAGAAATGCAAGCCTTAATTAGAGAATACTTGCAAGATAATTTAGTGAATATCATTGGTGGTTGTTGTGGCACAACACCAGAACACATCAAATTAATTGCAGATGTTGCAGCCGAGTTTAAAGTAAGAAAACAAGAATTAATTTAGTGTTTTCCTGCAAGGTTTTTTTTTAACCTTGTAGGTATAATTTGCAACTAACAAAATTAAAAAAAATACCTACAAGGTTAAAAAACACCTTGCAGGATTAAAAAAAATAAATGTCAAGAACAAATAAAATAAGTTTACAGCTATCTGGTTTAGAACGGCTTTTTGTTTCCGAAGAGTCTAATTTCGTGAATGTCGGCGAACGAACCAACGTTACAGGTTCTAGAAAATTTCTTCGTTTAATAAAAGAAGAAAAATACGACGAAGCACTTTCTGTGGCTCGCGACCAAGTCGAAGGTGGTGCGCAAATCATCGACATTAATATGGATGAAGGAATGCTGGACGGCGTTTTTGCCATGACCAAATTCCTAAATCTTATTGCTTCCGAACCAGATATTTCTCGAGTTCCAATAATGATTGACAGTTCCAAATGGGAAATTATAGAAGCAGGATTAAAAGTTGTACAAGGTAAATCAGTTGTGAATTCCATTTCGTTAAAAGAAGGCGAAGCACAATTTATTCATCACGCCAAGTTAGTAAAACGATATGGCGCAGCAGTAATTGTAATGGCTTTCGACGAACAAGGTCAAGCCGATAATTACGAACGACGTATCGAAATTTGCAAAAGAAGTTACGATATTTTAGTTAATCAAGTTGGTTTTCCAGCACAAGATATTATTTTCGACCCAAATATTTTTCCTGTTGCAACAGGAATGGATGAACACAAACTAAATGCACTCGATTTCTTTCGAGCAACCAAATGGATTCGTGAAAATCTTCCATATGCAAATGTTTCAGGCGGTGTGAGCAATGTGTCATTTTCCTTTCGTGGAAACGACAAAGTGCGTGAAGCAATGCATTCAGCATTTTTGTATCACGCCATTCAAAACGGAATGACAATGGGAATTGTAAACCCAGAAATGCTCGAAATTTATGACAAAATTGACAAAACATTACTCGAACACGTCGAAGATGTTTTATTAAATAGGAGAGAAGACGCTACTGAAAGATTACTCGACTTAGCCGAAAGTTTCAAAGGCGATTTCAAAGTCAATGAAAAACAAATACAAGAGTGGCGTTCAGGAACTTTCCAAGAACGATTAATTCATTCTTTAGTCAAAGGAATTGATGAATTTATAGAACACGATGTCGAAGAAGCCCGCATAAATTCTGAAAAAGCAATTGATGTTATTGAAGTACATTTGATGGCAGGAATGACACTTGTTGGAGATTTATTTGGCTCTGGGAAAATGTTTTTACCACAAGTTGTGAAATCCGCTCGAGTAATGAAAAAAGCAGTAGCGCATTTGTTACCATATATAGAAGCCGAAAAAGTAGGTAAATCGGCATCGGCTGGAAAAATATTAATCGCCACCGTAAAAGGCGATGTTCATGATATTGGAAAAAATATCGTATCGGTAGTTATGAGTTGTAACAATTTCGAAATGATTGATTTAGGAGTTATGGTTCCACCAGAAAAAATAATTGCCGAAGCAATAAAACACAATGTTGACATCATCGCATTAAGCGGATTAATTACGCCATCGTTAGACGAAATGGTATATTTAGCCAAAGAAATGGCTAGAAATAAAATGACAATTCCATTGATGGTTGGTGGAGCAACAACATCACGAGCGCATACGGCTGTGAAAATCGCACCCGAATATCCGTTTACGGTTTTGCACACAACCGATGCTTCAAAAGCAGTGGCTGGTGCCAGTAATTTGATGCAAAAAGACAGTAATATCGAATACAAAAAGAATATCCGAATAGAATATGAAAAACTCCGTGAAGGCTATTTGAGTAGAAGTCGTGATAAAAATTTCTTATCGATTGAAGAGGCAAGAAAAAATAAATTAAAACTCGATTGGGACAATTATAAACCTATAAAACCAATTTTTATTGGTACAAAAACAATAGAAGTTGATTTAAAAGATTTAGTAGATTTTATTGATTGGACACCATTTTTTCAATCTTGGGAATTATTTGGAAAATATCCAGCCATTGTAACCGATGAAGTTGTTGGCGAACAAGCAACAGCCGTTTTTGCCGATGCACAAAAAATGCTGAAACAATTATTAGAAGAAAAATGGCTCACTGCCAAAGGAATTTATGGAATCTTTCCAGCCAATACAATTAACGATGATGACATTGCAGTTTGTCAGACTGAGCTTGTCGAAGTCCAACTTCTAACTCTCCGCCAACAATCTCAAAAAACCGCAGGTGCACCAAACATTGCTCTATCCGATTTTATTGCGCCAAAAGATTCTGGAATTCAGGATTATATAGGTTGTTTTTGTGTAACCACTGGTTTTGGTGTTGACGAAAAAGCATTAGAATTCGAAAAAGATTTAGACGATTATAATTCGATTTTAATAAAAGCATTGGGCGATCGTTTTGCCGAAGCTTTTGCCGAATATTTACATTTAAAAATCAGAAAAGAAATTTGGGGTTATGCTTCTGACGAAAATTTATCAAATCAAGATTTAATTAAAGAAGAATATAAAGGAATTCGTCCAGCACCAGGATATCCTGCTTGTCCAGATCATTTAGAGAAACCGACAATCTTTAAATTATTAAACGTTGAAGAAGAAATTGGAGTTATTTTAACCGAATCTATGGCGATGTGGCCAACATCATCAGTATCAGGATATTATTTTGGACATCCAGAAAGTAAATATTTTGGACTCGGTAAAATAAAAGAAGATCAAGTTATTGATTACGCCAAACGAAGAGGAATTTCGACTGAAAAAGCAATGAAATGGTTAGCACCGAATATAGCAGATTAAAAAAAGGTATTTAGGTTATGGGTAAAAGGTTTGCCCAAAACCCAAAACCAAAAACCCAAAACAAAAAAACATGAAAGTAACACAACATATAGAAAACGCCAACGGAAAACCATTGTTTTCATTCGAAATATTGCCACCATTAAAAGGGCAAAATATTCAATCAATCTTTGATAGTATCGATCCATTAATGGAATTCAATCCCCCATTTATTGATGTGACATATCATCGCGAAGAATACGAATACAAAGAATTACCAAGTGGATTATTAGAAAAGAAGATTGTAAAAAAACGACCAGGAACGGTCGGAATTTGTGCTGCAATTCAGAATAAATATCACGTAGATGCGATTCCGCATATTCTTTGTGGCGGATTTAACAAAGAAGACACCGAAAATTTACTAATCGATTTGGATTTTCTGGGCATAAATAATGTTGTTGCTTTGCGTGGCGATGCATTGAAAACCGAAACCTATTTCAAGCCCGAAAAAGCAGGAAATCAGTATGCATCCGAATTGGTTACACAAATTGACAATCTAAACAAAGGCATTTATCTCGACGAAGATTTGCAAAATTCTTCCTGTACCAATTTTTGCATCGGCGTGGCGGGTTATCCAGAAAAACACATGGAAGCACCCAGTTTAGATTCTGATATTCATTTTTTGAAACAAAAAATCAAAAATGGTGCCGAATATATCATTACGCAAATGTTTTTCGATAATAAAAAATTCTTTGATTTTGTTGCTAAATGTCGAGCTGCAGGAATTACAATT
The DNA here is from genome assembly GCF_031363805.1 of Flavobacterium sp. Lineage (GTDB taxonomy): Bacteria > Bacteroidota > Bacteroidia > Flavobacteriales > Flavobacteriaceae > Flavobacterium. Next base: position 7,624 of record NZ_JANLVD010000113.1, read on the forward strand.
CCAATAATTCCGGGATTAAAACCTATTGCGACGAAGAATCAGTTAAATTTAATTCCGCACCGATTCAAAGTCGACTTACCAGATGATTTGATTATGGCAGTCGTAAAAGCAAAAGACAACCAAGCCGTAAAACAAATTGGAATCGAATGGTGCATCAACCAAAGTAAAGAAATTATTGCAGCAGGATTTCCAGTGTTACATTATTATAGTATGGTAAAAGCCGAAAATATTAAGGAAATTGCTAAAGAAATTTTTTAGGAGCTATTTCCAGCTATTCGTTACAAGTCCTCACAAAAAAAGTAAAGTTTCTAAAGTTCTAAAAAGAGCTTCCGTTGGTCGCTTTTTTAGAACAAGAAACTTTTACTTTTTTTGCTCCGGGCTTTTCACTGCTATCTGGGCTAGAATATATTTTAATTGATATTTATTGACCTCAGAAGTATTTCAAGACAACTTTTAGTCAACGAATCCAAACTTTACACAAATTTACTACAATCTAATGACTTAATTTCTATGAATCTTAATGAATTTATAAGTATCATTTTTTTGAATATTCCTAATTATTAAAATATTTTGCAAACATTTTTAACTAAAATAATTTTTGCTGAGATATTTTTTCAAGTTCAAATCAATTAATTTTTAAATTAATTAATAAAATTAAAATTAGCACATAATATTCTAATTAGATTATAAGACATATAAAATATATTTGAAAATTTAATATAACTTGGTAAGTTAAAAAGTTGAATAATATAAGTGTTCCTCAATTTATTTAAATAAAGGCATTAAAAGTCACATTATTTGACTTAATTTGTTGACATCTTTAATGTTACGGCAAACCGAAAAATTATGTAAATAATTGATTATTAGTTAATTAAATTTTGATTTGCATTGGAATGTAAAAGTTTGTGAAAATACGCGGGAAAACCGT
>NZ_JANLVD010000131.1:0-7044 GCF_031363805.1 Flavobacterium sp.
GGAAGAATGAATACCATAGGTTTTGGATCATTGGAACAAAGTCCGAACGAAAGAAGCAGAGAAAATGCCAAACAATACGACATTGTAACCAATGTGAGTGCTGGGAAATTGTTACCAAAAAAATGGGGCATCAATCTGCCATTTAATTATGCTGTTGGGGAACAAATTATTACGCCAGAGTATGATCCTTTTAACCAAGATATCAAATTAAAACAACTCATTGAAGTTACAGAAAATCAAGCTGAAAAAGACAATCTTAAAAATAGAGCAATAGACTATACAAAAAGAACGAGCTTGAATTTTATTGGAGTTCGAAAAGAAAGAGGAGCAGAGCAAAAGCAACATTTTTACGATCCAGAAAATTTAACTTTGTCTTATTCTTTCAATGAATTAAACCACCATGATTTTGAAGTTGAAGAATTATTGGACCAACAGTTAAGAACTTCAGCAGATTATGCCTACACTTTCAAATCGAAGCCAGTTGAGCCTTTTAAAAATAATAAATTTTTTAAAAAAAGCAGTTATTGGAAAGCTTTGAGCGATTTTAATTTTAACTTTTTGCCATCCAATATAAACTTTAGTTCTACCATTTTACGACAATATAACAAGCAAAAGTTTCGTCAAGTGGAAGTGCAAGGAATTGGTTTAGACCCGTTGTATCGACGAAATTATATGTTCAATTATAATTATGGTTTCAATTATAATTTGACCAAATCGTTGCGTTTAAATTATACTGCGACGACTGCGAATTTGGTTAGAAACTATTTAGACGAAAGCAATAATCCAATTGATATTTTATCTATTTGGCATGACTATTTAGATATTGGAACACCAAATCAACATTCGCAGCAATTAACTGCAAATTATGAATTGCCAATTAATAAAATTCCATTATTATCTTTTATAAAATCTGATTACACTTATTCAGGCAATTACAATTGGCAAAGAGCTTCATTGGCGTTGCAAAATATTAACGATGGTACCAATAATTATAATTTAGGAAATACGATTCAGAATTCAAACTCGCATAAATTGAATACCACATTCAATATGGATTCGTTTTATAAATATATTGGTTTGACTAAAAAGGGATCAAAAAGTGCGATTCCAAAAAGTGGTCCGCCACCTGCAGTTGTATTGCCTAAACCAGGAGAGAAAATAGTTGCAAAACCAAAGGTTAAACCAAAAGATGACAAGCCAAATGTTTTGGTTGATGGATTAATTGGTGTTGTGACCAGTGTGAAAAATATTCAAATAAATTATAGCGAAACAAATGGTACACTTTTGCCAGGATATTTGCCATCAATAGGGTTTTTAGGATCTTCTAGACCTAGTTTAGGATTTGTTTTTGGATTACAAGATGATGTTCGTTTTGAAGCGGCAAAAAATGGTTGGTTGACCAATTATCCTGAATTCAATCAGAATTTTACACAAGTAAATACAAAACAGCTTACCGCAAATGCTAACATTGATTTGTTTCCAGATTTCAAAATAGATTTAAATGCAGATAGAACTTCTGCGGATAATTTTTCTGAACAGTTTAATGTTTCAAACGGAAATTATATTTCGCAATCGCCATATAACTTTGGAAACTTTTCTATTTCAACAATCATGATTGGAAATTCATTTTCAAAAAGCGACGAAGTATCTTCAGAAGCATTTGATATATTTACCAATAGTAGATTAATTGTTGCCGACAGACTAGCAACCATATCTTACGGAACATCAAATTTTCCGCGCGAAACCGACACTTCAAGTCCAAATTTTGGTTATCCAGTAGGTTTTGGTAAAAATAATCAGGCGGTTTTATTGCCAGCATTTATGGCTGCTTACACTAGCGATTTTAATGATGCAAGTAAAGTTTCATTGTCCTCCTTTAGAAATATTCCTATTCCAAACTGGGCTATTAAATATACTGGTTTAATGAGATACAAATTCTTTAAAAATAAATTTAAAAGATTTTCGTTGCAACATTCTTATAAAGCTGCTTATACTATGAATGCTTTTAGATCCAATTTGGAATATACAAGTCCAGCGTCAGTAGATGCTGGCGGGAATTTTCAAAATAAAAATATTATCTCAAATATAAATTTAACAGAACAGTTTAGTCCTTTGTTAAGAATGGATTTAGAGTTTAAAAATTCTATTAAAATTCTTGCCGAAATGAAAAAAGACAGAACTTTGGCTTTGAGTTTTGATAATAATTTATTAACAGAATTGAAAGGTATTGAATATGTAGTAGGTTTGGGTTATAGAATTAAAGATGTAAAAATTAGAACCAGATTGGCTGACAATCCAACTAATGTAATAAAAAGCGATATAAATCTAAGAGGCGATTTATCGATGAGGAACAACCAAACTATAGTTAGAAATTTAGATTACACCAATAATCAATTGGCGGGCGGACAAAATATAGTATCGGCAAAATTAACTGGCGATTATGCTTTTAGCAAAAACTTAACCACACTTTTCTTTTTTGATTATTCATTTTCTAAAGCGGTTATTTCTACTTCGTTTCCAATTACAAATATTCGTTCAGGTTTGACCTTGCGATATAATTTCGGAAATTAATCATAAAAAAGTAAAATTATTTCTTTAATAATTTTACTTTTGTTTCAAATAAAAAACACAAAAATAAAATGAACATACCAGCAAATTTAAAATATACCAAAGACCACGAATGGGTGAGTATTGATGGCGATATTGCAACAGTAGGAATTACAGATTTTGCTCAAAAAGAATTGGGCGATATTGTATATGTTGAAGTTGAAACTCTTGACCAAACATTAAAACAAGATGAAGTTTTTGGAACTGTTGAAGCAGTAAAAACTGTTTCAGATTTATTTTTGCCTCTTTCGGGTGAAGTTATAGAATTTAACAGCTCCTTGGAATCTGATCCTGAAATGGTAAATTCGGATCCTTACGGAAAAGCTTGGATGATAAAAATTAAAATTTCAAATCCAGCAGAAATAGATTCGTTACTTTCAAGCGATGCTTATAAACAACTTATTGGTGCTTAAAAAGCCTTCATTTTGGATAGCACTTTCTTGGACACTTTTAATATTTTATTTGTGTCTAAAACCTGCAACTATTGAAAAAAATGTCACTTTTGTAAACGCTGATAAATTGATACATTTTACGCTGTATTTCGTATTCGTAATTTTATGGTATCGGTTTTTAATATATAGAGAAAGTTTTCTACTTCAAAATAAAATTTTATTAGTTATAGTTTCTATAATAGTTGGAATTTTAATAGAAATTTTACAAAAATATTTCACCAAATCACGCCATGCCGATTTTTTTGATGTATTGGCCAATAGTTTAGGAAGTATGGCAGGTATTTTGTTTGCAATAAGATATTTTAGAAAAATAAAGTAGCTTTGAATTACATATAAATAAAAAGCGGCAATTGCCGCTTTTTATTTATAAAATATTTTGATTAATCTGCCATTTCATCACCAGCTTTTTCGGGCGTTTCGTCAGCAAAATTGACTACTTTTTCTTTTGCAGTATCAACAGCATCATGTGCCAAATTTTGACCTTTGCCCATTAAATCTTCCGCTTTCTCTTTAATAGAATCAACTACATTTCCAATAGCCTCGCTCGCTTGGGGAACATATTCTTTTACTTTTGCTTCCGCTTGGTCTATAAAACCTTCTGCTTTTTCCATAAGTGGTGCTGCCGCTTCTTTTGCTTTGTCGATAGCATTGTCAGCAAATTCTTCTACTTGGTCTACCACTTGATCAACTTTTTTAGACCCAAATAAATTTTTAAAAAAACTACCTAATCCCATTTTGTTTTGTTTTTATGTTAGTGGTGTAATATTACGATTTTTTAATTAAAATATTTTTCAAATTCAAAAAAATGTTTCAATAACTAAAATTTCATTTTAAATCTATATAATTTTAAGATTTATTTTCTTTATAATTCAATGATTATGAGAATATTGTTATAATTTTTATAATGTTAAAACTAGGCCAAATTTAAAATCAAAAAAATAAAAAACCAATAAATCCGTTTTACTAATAACTGAAAAGCATTAATTTATAGTAACTTTACAATTAAAAAAAACAGCTTTCGCAAATTCAAATAATATGAAAAAGAAAATTTTTATAGGTATTGGTATTTTTTTTATTGTAATAATCGCTGCATTATTCGCGATTCCTATCTTTTTCAAAGACCAAATCAAAGCTAAAATCGAAAAATCAATCAATGAAAATGTTGATGCAAAGGTGACATTTGCAGATGCAGATTTGAGGTTATTTAAAAACTTTCCATTGGCGAATGTTGGCATTCAAAAATTGGTCATTATCAATAAAGCACCGTTTGAAGGTGATACTTTGGTTGCGTTTGAAGAATTAAACTTGCAAATGTCTATTAAAGAATTATTCAAGGGTGAAGGCGAAGCCATGAGATTACAATCGATTTCTGTAAAAAATGGAAAAGCAAATATTCTTTTTGATAAAAACGGCATTGGAAATTTTGATATTGCTATAAAAGATAATAAAAAACCCGAAGATGACAAACAAAGTAAACCATTTGCTTTAAATATTAATAGCTACAAAATTGAAAATTTCAAGTTTAAATATTATGACGAGCGTTCAAAAATAAAAATGGTCATCAAAGATTTGAACCATGAAGGAAATGGAAATTTTGCAGCTCAGAAACTAGATTTAATTACAAAATCTACAGCCAAAATTTCTTTGAATATGGACAAAATGAATTACATGAACGATGTGGCTATTACACTTGATGCCGTTCTGGGAATTGATTTGGACAATCAAAAATATACTTTTAAAGATAATACTGCAAAAATTAATGAATTGCCACTTCAATTCAACGGTTTTATTCAATTATTGGATGCTGGACAAGTGTATGATTTGACTTTTAAAACTCCAACTTCTTCCTTCAAAAACTTCCTTGGTTTGATTCCTGCGGCCTACGCTGGCAATTTAAAAGATGTAAAAACCACAGGCGATTTTACCGTAAACGGAAAAGTAAATGGAACTTTGACTGATACAACTGTTCCAAAATTTAATATTGCAATTGCATCAACCAACAGTTCTTTTCAATATACAAATTTGCCAAAATCTGTTGAAAATATTGTTATTGATACCAAAATCATAAATGAAACAGGTATTATGAACGATACATATGTCAATCTTGATAAACTATCTTTTAAGATTGATCAAGATGTTTTTAATGCGAAAGCCAATATAAAAAATGTAGCTACAAATGCTTTAATAGCTGCTGAATTGAAAGGAACTATAAATCTTTCCAATGTATCTAAAGCGTATCCTGTGAAATTATCTACGCCGCTTTCAGGGATTTTGGTGGCCGATGTGATTACAAAATTTGACATGAAATCTGTAGAAACGAATCAATATCAAAATATTCAAAATGCTGGAAATATGACCTTGACAGGATTTAATTATGCTGGTGAAGGAATGGCAAAACCTGTAAAAATCAATGTTGCTAGTGTAGCTTTCAATACAAGTCGAATCAATCTAAATCAATTTAATGCAACTACTGGAAAATCTGATATTCAAATGACAGGAACATTGGATAACTTTTATGGATTTATGTTTAAGAAGCAAATTTTGAAAGGAAATTTCAATATGAATTCAAACCAGTTTTTGGTTTCAGATTTTATGTCGCCAACCAAACCAAGTTCGGGATCAGAAACAAAAACCGAATCAACATCAAAAACCAATAGTAGTTCATCTTCAGTAAAAATACCAGCTTTTTTAGATTGTTCAATTACTGCAAAAGCCAATACGGTAGTTTATGATAATTTGACATTAAAAGCCGTTTCAGGCATCATGATTATTCGTGATCAAGCCGTGAAACTCATGAATGTAAAAACCAATGTTTTTGGTGGTCAAATTGGGATGAATGGTGTGGTTTCTACCAAAGAGAAAACGCCAACTTTCAATATGGATTTAAATTTGAACAAAGTAGATATTGCACAAAGTTTCACACAATTGGAAATGCTTAAAAAAATAGCACCAATTGCTGGCGTGATTAATGGCAAATTAAATTCGACCATAAAACTAAACGGAAACTTGGATGCCAAACAAATGACACCGAATTTGCAAACCCTTTCTGGCGATATGATAGGTCAGCTATTGGAAACAAAGGTAAATCCAAATAATTCTCAAATGCTGACGGCTTTGACTGAAAATGTAAAATTTTTAGATGTCAATAAATTAAATCTGAACGATTTGAAAGCCGCTCTTACTTTTAGCGATGGCAAAGTAAATGTGAAACCTTTCAAGATTAAATACCAAGATATTGTTGCTGAAATTGGTGGTGCACATGGTTTTGACCAAAATATGAATTACAATTTAAAATTTGATGTCCCAGCCAAATATTTGGGTACAGAAGTAAATAAAATTTTATCAAAATTATCTCCTGCCGATGCGAGTAAGATACAAAATGTGCCGATAAATGCGGTGATGACTGGGAATTTTAAAAGCCCAAAAATTACCACCGACATGAAAAGTGCTGTTACTAATTTGGCCAATCAATTGGTAAAATATCAGAAAGAAAAATTAATAAACCAAGGAACATCTGCTTTGGGAAATATTATTACAGGCAACAAAAACCCTGCCGATACAACCAAAACAAAAAAAGCTGATGCTATAAAAAATACCGCCAATGATTTGTTGAATGGTATTTTTAAAAAGAAAAAATAGTTGAATTGGATAAAATGAAAAGCGGAGAATTTTAAGTGTTCTTCGCTTTTTTATATAAAAATACGAATATATCGATTTGAAATTCAATGATAATATCAAATTTTAAATTTGCTGAAAAGTAAGCCGATTGATAGCGAACAGACACAATAATTGCATTAAACCAATTTTGTCGGCTTATTTTTTATTAAATTTTTACCCATAAAACACATTCCAATTATTATAAATGGGATACTTAATATTTGTCCCATATTTAATTTCATTCCTTCTTCAAATTCTACTTGATTTATTTTTACAAATTCAATTAAAATTCTCATTATAAAAATTAAAGTTATTGCTAAACCAAATA
>NZ_JANLVD010000145.1:0-2504 GCF_031363805.1 Flavobacterium sp.
CCACTTTATTTCTGCTAAATATTCTAAACAATCTAAATCCGTTTTGAACTTATCTGTAAATTCTAAAATACTTTGTCCTGTAAACTTTTCCATACTTTAAATATACGAAAAAATTATAAGTAATTATCAGAACACCTCAATTAAAATATAAATCAAGATTAAGTAAAATTCAATTTTTTTAAATTATTTCTCAAAAATATTATTCAACCTATTCACATCGGCCATTAAACCTGATGCATCAATAGTGATACTTTTTATGGAAGATTTATCTTTTTTAATGTCCATTTCAAAAATAGGATATGCCCAATCCCATGGTTCAAGAATTGTTCTTTTTACATTGGAAGTTTGGTTTTCTTTTGTCCATCGCATTAATGTATTTGGAATATAAAAATTTTCTCGTGTACCATCTTTATAAATCACTGTAATGTCCAATGGCATTGGGGTTCTGCCTATTCTTTCAAAAATAATTTTTGTATTTCCTCCATCTTCATTCACAGATTTTATTCCATAATCTATTGTATTTGTAGTTTTTGTCCAATCGTTCAAATACCAATCCAAATTGGCTCCACTAACTTTTTCTGCTGTGTGTTTAATATCGTTTGGTGTTGGATGCGTGAATTTATAATCGGCATAATAGCGTTTCAAAGTTTTCATCAAATTATCTTTGCCAATCAAATATTCTAGTTGCGATAAAAATATGTTTCCTTTGCTGTATGCAGAAATACTATACGGTCTATTTTCGTCGTATCGATCAGAATGTGTGCTTTGTGGTTGTTCTTTTCCAGATTTTACTAGTGAATAATATCCTTTATAAGAATCTTGATGAGGATTTTCTAATTTGGTTGTTGCTATCTCATTTAATCCATAATTTTCCAACCAAGAAGTAAATCCTTCATCCATCCAGCTGTGCTTGCTTTCGTTGGTTGCCAATACATGTTGGAACCAAGAATGTGCCATTTCGTGAGCGGTCACTCCGAGTAATCCTTCAAAACTACCTTCACCCAATATCAAAGTACACATGGCATATTCCATTCCACCATCGCCACCCTGAATTACAGAATATTGATTGTAGGGATATTTACCAATAGTTTTATTATAAATTTCCATTAACTGAACGGTTTTGGGTTGCAAATTTTTCCAGTTTTCAATAATTTTTGGATTGTTTTTGTATAGAAAGTGAATTGTTGCTCCGTTTGGCACTTGAGCAATATCATGAATATAATTTTTGTCTGCAGCCCACGTAAAATCATGAACATTTGGCGCTATAAAATGCCAAGTGAGGTTTTTTTCTTTCTTTGGAATTGTAACGTTTACGCCCGCATCTTGATAATTGTATCCAATTTGGTTTCCGTTTTGTAAATATCCCGAGCCACCTAAAATATAATTTTTATCGATAGTAATTTTCACATCAAAATTCCCCCAAACACCGTGGAATTCTCTAGCAATATATGGATCGGCTTGCCAACCTTCAAAATCATATTCAGCCATTTTTGGATACCATTGCGACATGGATAATTCAACGCCTTCGATATTATTTCTTCCAGAACGTCGAATTTGTATTGGAACCTGACCATCAAAATCTAAAGAAAATGTAGTTGATTTTCCTGGATAAAGTGGCTTTACCAAATCTACTTCGAGAATAGTTCCTACCACTTTATTCTTAGCCTCTAATCCATCTTGTTTTAAATTGGAAATTTTTAAGTAACCTATTTCATTGGGTTTTAGATTTGCTATTCTACTTTCCTGAATGGTTTTATCGCCCATTTTTACTTTTTTGGACATGCGCCCATCAGGATCTACAATCGATTTTACGCGAGCATCCATGGCACTATTGGGCTGGAAAGCATTATTAAATAAATGATAATAAACCCGTTTTAAGGTATCTGGTGAGTTATTGGTATAAACTAGCGTTTGTTTTCCTTTGTAATGATAAGTTTTTACATCCATACAAACTTCCATTTTATAGTCAACATGTTGTTGCCAATAGCCCGGATTTGGATTGTTTTGGGCATAAATGCCAAATGTTGTTAAAAACGAAATTAAAAGTAGATTTTTCATTTATAATTATGTTTGGTTAAAAAGAAATGTCATTCGAAATAAAGATAAATCTTAATTTGGAATGACAAACTTATCGAATGAATTATTAATTATTTTTTTGAAGTCATTTTTTCCGCCATTAATAAGGCGTTGTAAGCATTTACAATTTTTCCAGTTTTGGATATAGAACTTAAATTGGTTTGAGAACCATTGGCTCCAGCCAAATTAAACGAATTGGATAATGGTGTTCCAGATTCCATAATAATTTGTTTTACTTGAACAGCCTTTAGACTTGGGTAATAAGCACGAATCAAAGCAGCAACACCAGCAGTATTTGGCGATGCCATTGAAGTTCCTCCCAAAAATTCATACTTATTATTTGGAGTAGTAGCATAAATTTGAACTCCAGGAGCAAATATATCTACGTTTTCTTTTCCATAATTTGAAAAATTTGCCATTTGTGAAGC